>WLKV01000001.1 GCA_009701085.1 Actinomycetota bacterium
AGCGAGATAGACATGTCGTGGCTCTCTGCAATGGATTCAGCTGGCACTTCAAAGGCCAAGACGCATGCCGTGCCGGATGTTGGGGTCTTCATCTCCACTGCATCTTCGGCAGCGACCATGGAGAGCGTGTACTCAATCTCTTCATCATCGAGATCTTGATGATCAACAATGAACTGTGAAGTCGGCGCATAGATATCAGAGACATCGAAGGTTCCGGATGCCTTAAATTCAGCAACCTCGAGAGCTGTCATAGCTAGATATCCGCGCATGAGCTAAGACTATAAGAAGTTAGGAGGCTAATTCACCTGCAATATGCGCGATGGATTTGCGAAGAACCCCTCTCTCATTTGATTCCACGAGCGTGCTTCTTTCATCCTCTGCAGCGAGAACACTCCGCGAATCCCACGGATACTGAAGAACTCGAGCCGGGCGAAGCGGAGTGGCTATCTGCAGGAAGGAATCACTATCTAATTTATTGCGCTTGGTGGCGTTGCTCAGTGAGTGAATAAATGAGAGTTGTGGCTTTATAGAGTTGCGCGCGAGCTCTGTGCTGAGCAATCTCAATCGCTCAGTAGCGAGTGGATCTATCTTGCTCAGAATCCATAGTTCATCAGCACTTGTTGTGATCCAGTTGAATACCTCACTGCACCATCTGCGTCCGGTAAGAATTCCTGGGAAATCTTTGATGGTTCCATGATCAATCAGAATGAAATCAAATTCGATGCGTGCACGTTCGAGAGCAGATATTGCGCTGCTGATTTCTGATTGGGTAATTTCTAGCGCCCACAGCTGTGGTGAGATGTTACGGAATTCTGTTGATGCATTGAGTCCGCGCTCTCCTAATCGAATCGCAAAGGCGGGAAAGTAGGCATGGGCATCAACAATCAGAACTTTGCGGCCTAGTTGAGCAAGTTCTGCTCCTAAATTGATTGTCAGAGTGGTGCATCCAGATGTTGGAGATGGCGATGCAAGAGCGATAGTCCGTGCTCGAGCCTTCTCTTTACGGGCTCCGCGAATCATGGGGGTTCGAAGTGAGCCTCGGATGAGTCCAAGAAGTTCTAGTGACGAAGTGGGTTGCGGTACTGATTCAGGATAGAGATCTTGCGCCGACGTCGTTGCAGCAAAGAGGAAGAATTTGATACCTCTCTTGCTGATCTTGTGAAGATTGTCGGGCGTGAGCCCTTCGACATCGGTAGATATAAGAAGAAGTGAGATTGCATGTGCAGCGCTATCGAGATGAGTAAGAAGTGATTCAATATCGAGCGCTCTATAGGTGACGTTCCAGCCTTGGCTAAAGAGAGTTCCTGCAACAAATCCTTCAAACTCTGCGCCGCGAATAGCGGTTGCTACTGAGTTATTTTCGACTTCAGCCATGTGCTCGGACAACAACCAATCTGCCACTCGTCGTTGCATCTAAGAGTTCGGGAATTAACTCTCGATTGATTGAGACGGTGAGAGCTGCTTCTCCCCCAAAATTGCTGCCTTTGCGATCAAGGGCTGTAACGAATACTCCACCTAAAACATGCTGAGCTGAACCTGCTTCCCCATTCTGCGCATCATGGAGTTGATAGATACTGACAACTTCACCAACGTTGAGTTGCGCTGGAATATCGACAGATCGCACGCTTATCGATACTTGTTGGTTGAGCATCGCCGAAGATTGAGCTGTAATTGAATTACCTCCCAGCAATTCACCCGATGATAACTGTCTACGAGTTATCGACCCGATCGGATTTGAATTCGCTGGAAGGTAATTACCCTCGGAACTGCCAAGTACAACAGATTGAAGTCCAAGGTCGCTGGCCTCCAACTGTGTACCGGCTGCAATTGGATGCAGGACCACCCAATACTTTTCTCGTTGATTGGCAGCCATCGACATTGCAAAGGAGGCAAGGAGCGTTGCTCCACACAGTGTGGCTGCGAGGATTAGACGAGTATGTGAATTTCTTTTCTGTCGCATGGGGGCAAGGTAGAAGTGGCCCCAACTTCTTCAATGCGATTAATGCACAGTCATCTAAAAGTATGAGTTGCATTGGTACTTACCTCTGATTACCAATGTAAGGCTCAGATAAAGAATCCCGGCATGACTACTTCACCGATTCAACTCATCTCAAGTACAGAAGATCCAGCTCTCTGGAGCCATCCCGTCTTAGATCTCTTCGCTCCCCCTGTGCGCGAACATGTGCAACAGAGCGCCAAGCTCTATCTCGTACCCTCAACATTTGGAGAGGAGTTAGAGCCCGATGAGATGCCAGTACCTACTTCGGCGACAGAACTTCCAGAACTGCACGCATGGACGATGAAATTCATCGTGAGCGTTGTTGAAGTATGGGCAGGACGGAGACAACCAGCGCAATTAATTCGATGGTGTCACCGAGTGATCTATATGGAGTTGCTACGCACTTCAGGAAGTCAGAAGGAGATTGGGAAAATTAAGAGCATTCACCAATCAGAACCCCTTGATGGAATCTGTGAATCTACAGTGCTTATTCGCTATGGAGATCGTCTGCGCGCAGTCGTCATCCGCTTTGAGGGCGTAGATGGACGCTGGTTATGTACTGCTCTGAAGATGATCTAGATAAGAGCTAAGCGGCGCCGTGGCAACGCTTGAACTTCTTGCCTGAACCGCAAGGGCATGGGCTATTGCGTGAGACATCACTTGATGTTGCAACACCGTTCTCATCTGCAGCTGTGTACTTGAGCTGTGCGCTCTGTACAGGCTTCTCTTCGACGCCACGCGCCTTTACCTGAGAACCATCGCCTTCGATAGTTACTTCAACATTAAATACAAGGCTTGCAAGCTCTTCCTTAATTGCATCCATCATCGCAGAGAAGAGTTCGTATCCTTCGCGCTGGTATTCAACCAATGGATCACGTTGTGCCATTGCACGGAGACCGATTCCCTCTTGGAGGTAATCCATCTCGTAGAGGTGTTCGCGCCACTTGCGATCGAGCACAGAAAGGAGAACCTTGCGCTCGAGTTCGCGTAGGACATCCGCACCCAACTCTTCTTCGCGCTTCTTATATGCAGCAGCTGCATCATCGAGGATGCGCGCTTCAAGGAATTCGATATCGAGTGCTGCAGATGAACCAACCTCAGCGATGATCTGTTCAGGAGTAAATGTAATTGGATAGATGAGTTTGAGAGCGGTCCAGAGCTGAGCGAGATCCCAATCTTCGCCATAACCCTGCGCTGCAGCTGCTCGAACATAGGCAGAGATGGTGTCGGCCATAAAGTCATTAACTTGCTCGCCGATATCTTTTCCTTCAAGAACCAAGCGACGCTCGCCATAAATGACTTCGCGCTGGCGGTTCATGACATCGTCATACTTCAACACGTTCTTACGGATTTCAAAGTTCTGAGCTTCGACTTGGGTCTGCGCTGAACGGATAGCGTTAGAGACCATCTTGGATTCGATTGGCTCATCTTCTGGAAGACCTGCAGCTGCAAGTACGCGTTCAACAATTCCTGAATTGAAGCGGCGCATTAGATCATCTTGAAGTGAAAGGTAGAAACGTGATTCGCCGGGATCGCCTTGGCGACCTGAACGTCCGCGAAGCTGGTTATCGATACGGCGTGATTCGTGGCGTTCGGTGCCGAGAACGTAGAGACCGCCGAGTGCAATCACTTCTTCATGCTCTTTAGCGATTGCAGCTTTCTGCTTTGCAATCTCTGCAGGCCATGCCGTTTCATATTCAGCTGCGTTATCTACAGGAGAAAGTCCGCGACGCTGGAGTTCGAAATCTGCCATGAACTCGGGGTTTCCACCGAGCATGATGTCTGTACCGCGACCTGCCATATTGGTGGCAACGGTGACTGCGCCCTTTACGCCTGCGCGAGCAACAATTGCAGCTTCGCGTTCGTGGTGCTTGGCGTTGAGAACTTCGTGTGGGACTCCAGCTTTCTTGAGGAATGCTGAGAGTTCTTCAGATTTTTCAACGCTGACGGTACCGACCAAAACTGGCTGGCCCTTGCGATGGCGTTCGACGATATCGCGTGTAACGGCGGCGAACTTGCCGATCTCTGATTTGTAGACCAAATCTGGCTGATCGATACGTTGCATATCGCGGTTAGTTGGGATTGGAACAACGCCGAGCTTGTAGATCTGATGGAATTCAGATGCTTCTGTCATTGCAGTACCGGTCATACCTGAAATAGTTTGGTAGAGACGGAAGTAGTTCTGCAATGTAATCGTTGCAAGAGTCTGGTTCTCGTCCTTAATTTCAATGCGTTCTTTCGCTTCGAGCGCTTGGTGGAGACCTTCGCTGTAACGGCGTCCTGCAAGCATGCGGCCTGTATGTTCGTCGACGATGAGTAGCTCGCCATTCATGACTACATAATCTTTATCGCGCTTGAATAGCTCTTTAGCGCGGACAGAGTTGTTGAGGTAGCCGATAAGCGTTGTATTTGCCGCTTCGTAAAGGTTTTCAATCTTGAGAAGTTCTTCAACCTTGGTGACGCCATCTTCGAGGATGCCGATGGTCTTCTTCTTCTCATCTACCTCGTAATGCAGATCGCGCTGAAGCTTGGTGGCAATATTGGCAAATTCGACGTACCACTTGGTGGCTTTATCAGCAGGTCCGCTGATGATGAGCGGTGTACGCGCTTCATCGATAAGAATGGAGTCAACTTCATCGACGACAGCGAAGAAGTGATCGCGTTGAACGCAATCTTCGAGTGACCACGCCATATTGTCGCGAAGGTAATCGAAGCCAAATTCATTATTTGTTCCGTAGGTAATATCTGAAAGATATGCGGCGCGACGTTCTGTAGGTGTCATGCTGTTGAGAATGACGCCAACAGAGAGGCCGAGGAATCGATGGATACGACCCATCCATTCGCTATCGCGCTCAGCGAGGTAATCATTGACAGTAACGACGTGAACTCCGCGTCCTGCGAGAGCGTTGAGGTAGGAAGGAAGAGTTGCTACGAGCGTCTTTCCTTCACCGGTGCGCATTTCAGCGATATTGCCCTTGTGAAGCGCTGCTCCACCCATAAGTTGAACGTCGTAGTGGCGCTGACCTAATGTGCGCTTTGCAGCTTCGCGAACAACAGCGAAAGCTTCAGGCAAGAGATCATCGAGTGTTTCACCATTGCTGAGGCGAGATTTAAATTCATCGGTCTTAGCGCGCAACTGATCATCAGAGAGAGGTGAGATTGAAGCTTCGAAAGCGTTGACCTTGTCGACGATCTTGCTCAGGTCACGAAGGATTTTGCCTTCGCCTGCGCGCATGATTCGATCGAGAATTGAAGCCATCGGTCTACCTTCCAGTTGCGAATAACCCCCTTATCCTAGGGGTTCTGCAACGCAGGCTGTTACGGCAGCGGCCACCTCGATCCCCTTTTCACGCAGGGCTCGCGCCGCTTCATCAAGAGTCGACCCCGTTGTGACGAGGTCGTCAATCAAAATCGCCTTTCCACTGAGATATCTCAGGGCGGTCATCGCTCCTCTTAAGTTTTCTGCGCGCGCTTTTGCATCGAGAGTTGATTGGTCTCGAACCTTTCGGATATGTGCAAGATTCTCAAATGTCGGCAGTTGTGAAGCGCTAGAGAGCTGCTGTGAAAGTTCGAGAACAAATTGTCTTCCGCGTGCTCGTGCGATTGATGGTCGTGATGGAATGGGAATCAGCATTCCTATTCCCTGCTCCTGAAGACAGTGAGATAGCGATCGCTTGAGTGCATGAAGTATTAACTCATCTGCCTGCACTAATCCATTCTCTTTTGCCGCTAAGAGAACTTTGCCCGCGATAGGTGAGTATTGCACAGCAGAATAAATTGGAAAATGTGGCGTAGTTCTAGAGTGTTGTCGGAAGATATGTGGGTGCCAACTTCTTCTGCATTGAGAACAAATAGATAGCCCAAGAGCTGAACATCCTAAACATCGAATTGGAAAGATTAGTTCTTGTAATGCGCGCAAACTCTTCACCGGCGCATTCTGCGGTAAAGAAGGAAATTACTTAGAGGTAGAAATTCTCTTCGTGGAAATCTTTCGGTGCGACCTTGATTGGTCGACCCTCGATGGAGTCACCAGCTTTGCGAGGCAACGTCAGAACAAAATGGGCGCCAAGACCAGGACGTCCCCATGCATCGAGCTCACCATTGTGGAGCCGAGCATCTTCGAGCGCGATAGAGAGCCCTAAACCTGTTCCACCGCGAACACGTGCACGTGATGGATCTGCGCGCCAGAAGCGATCGAATACGCGAATAAGCGCAGACTCATCGAGCCCTGAACCATAATCGCGAACACCAATTCCAACCTCAGTTTCAGTTGCAACGATGGTCACAACAACTTCCTTGCCATCTGCGTGATCGAGGGCATTCGAGAGGAGATTGCGCATAATGCGCTCTACACGCCGAATATCAGCCTGAATATTGACGGTGGGAGTCTCGGATTCAATACGAATTCCAGATTTAGTATCGATTTCTCCAATTTCAAAATCTTTCACACAGCGCGAGACCAATCCGACAACATCGAAATCAACGGGCTCTAGAACTGCTACTTCAGCATCAAAACGACTTACTTCAAGGAGATCTTCAAGCAAGCGCTCGAATCGATCAATTTGTGCAGCGAGTAGCTCAGAGCTTCGAGCAATAAGTGGATCGAAAGTAGTTCTCTGGTTATAAATGACTTCTGAGGCCATGCGTAAGGTTGTGAGTGGTGTGCGGAGCTCGTGAGAAACATCGGAAACGAAACGTTGTTGCACGCGTGAAAGATTTTCGAGGCGAGAAATCTGTTGTTCGATGGATTGCGCCATCTCATTATAGGAGTTCGCTAAGGTCGCCATCTCATCCTTGGATTCGATCTTCATGCGCTGGCTGAAATCACCTTGGGTAAATTGCGTCGCAATACGAGCTGCTTCGCGAACAGGCTTTACAACTTGTCGAAGCACGAGCCAGGTAATCATCGCGATAAGGAAGATGAGTCCAAATCCTGTAAATATTAGAGAGTTTCGAATCAAGCCCAGAGTCGCAGTCTGGTTATCTAGTGAGAAGACGATGTACATCTCATATAAGCCGCCGGCAGGAATATTCACACGCTTTCCGACAATGAGAACTTCTCTGGTGAGTCCAGATTTCTCTTCTACCGGTGCATATTCATTCTCAATATTGGTTCCATCTGCAACGCGCTTGCGTAGGTCTTCAGGAATCGAGGAAGCTTTCAGCCGGGCGGAAGTCATCTCATAAGAAACTTTGGACTTCTTCTTTGATGGAGCTTTGAGGAAGATGATCTCTCTTCGCGCTTCTTTAACTACCTGTGTTGTTGCATTCACCACGATATCAGCGAGAATCTTCTTACGTTCTTCAATCGTTGAATCTCGCGAGATAGCTAATTTATATTCGGCATCAAAGAAGGTGAACTTGGATTCAGAGATTGCAGAGTTAAACGAGGAAGAGCGAAGTCCATCAGAGAGGCGTGAATTAAGGGCTGATCCCACGAGTGAAATCACTCCGAGAGAGAGTAAAACTGTAGAGAGGATGACTTTCGTAGCAAGTGATTGCGATAAAGCCCTACGAATACCAGTCATGGAGAGTAAGCCCCCTTTACGCTGGGCCGCCCGCCTTATAACCAACTCCGCGAACAGTCATGACAATTTCAGGATGTTCAGGATCGTGTTCGATCTTTGAACGTAAACGTTGTACGTGCACATTGACGAGGCGAGTATCAGTGCTGTGGCGGTAGCCCCAGACTTCGCTCAAGAGAGCATCACGGGTAAATACACGGCCCGGATCTTTTGCAAGTGCAACCAATAGATCGAACTCGAGTCGGGTGAGTTGAATTTTATTTGCGCCGCGATGGACTTCGTGAGCGGTAACGTCGATAGAGAGATCGCCGATTGTGAGTAGCCCTGTGATATCTGCATTGGTACGGCGTAGTCGAGTACGAATACGCGCAATGAGCTCTGCCTTATCGCGAAATGGTTTCTGCATGTAATCATCGGCGCCGGCTTCGAGACCGCGGACAATGTCCTGGGTTTCTCCTTTTGCGCTCAACATGACAATCGGAACCATAGATTCTTGTCTAATTAATCTGCAGACCTCGATGCCATCAATGCCTGGCAACATCACATCAAGTAAGACGAGGTCTGGAGGATTATTTCTAAAAACCTCCAGCGCCTCATCTCCTCGACTTACAAGATCTACATCAAAGCCTGAACTTGTGAGAACAATTCCAAGCATTTCTGCAAGGTCTTGATCGTCATCGACGACCATAACCAAGGTCATTTATGAACCGTGCTCCCAAGAGTTGAGGTACATATCTTGTGCAGGAGTAAGTGTGTCGATATGTCCACCCATTGACTTGAGCTTCAATGAAGCAACTTCCTTATCAATGTATGTAGGAACTTCGTGAACACCTGCAGGAAGATTCTTTGCTTCCTTTACGAGGTATTCAGCGGTAAGCGCCTGATCAGAGAATGACATATCCATTACTGATGCTGGGTGACCTTCAGCTGCGCCAAGGTTGACGAGGCGACCTTCTGCAAGGAGAAGTAGGCGACGGCCATCCTTCATGACATATTCGTCAGTCTGGTGGCGCATCTTCTCGTTCTTTGTCACTGCATTCTGCTCGAGCCATGCAACATCGATTTCGATATCGAAGTGGCCTGAGTTAGCCATGATTGCGCCATCCTTCATGACAGCGAAGTGCTCGTCGCGAAGTACATCGCGGTTTCCGGTTACGGTGATGAAGACATCGCCGACCTTTGCAGCTTCAACCATTGGCATGACGCGGAATCCCTGCATCATTGCATCGAGAGCTTTCGTTGGATCGATCTCAGTGACGATGACATCTGCGCCCATACCCTTTGCGCGTTCTGCAACACCCTTACCGCAGTAACCAAATCCTGCTACGACGACGATGCGTCCTGCAAGAAGGAAGTTGCTTGCACGGAAGACAGCATCAAGAGTTGATTGACCTGTTCCGTAACGGTTATCGAACATGTGCTTTGTATCGGTGTCATTGACAGCGATCATTGGGAATGTCAGTGCGCCATCTTTAGCCATCTGGTTTAGACGGATAACGCCTGTAGTAGTTTCTTCGCAACCACCAGCAATATTTGGAAGTAGTTCCTTACGTGTTGTGTGAAGAGTGTTAACGAGGTCGCAACCATCATCAAATACTTGGTGAGGGTTGATATCGAGAGCTGCGTTGATATGTGAGTAGTAACCATCGCGGTCAACTGCATTGCGCGCAAATACAGAGATTCCGTATTCGTGAACGAGTGCTGCTGCGGTGTCATCTTGTGTTGAAAGTGGGTTTGATGCGCAGAGAGCGATATCTGCTCCGCCAGCTTTGAGAACACGCATCAAGTTAGCTGTCTCAGTTGTGACGTGCATACATGCTGCGATACGTACACCAGCGAATGGCTGTGACTTTTCGAAGCGTTCGCGAATCTGTGCAAGAACAGGCATATTGCGCTCTGCCCATTCGATCTTCTTGCGGCCTTGGGCTGCAAGAGATGCATCCTTGATGTCATGCTTTGGAATAGTTGTGACAGGTGTCATTTAGATATATCTCCCTAGATAAAACGGCTGTTTTTCTTTTCGCTTGACCTTCGGCGTAGGGCTCTACTGTGCTAGTCGGCTATGGGGATAGCCTACTAGTTAACTGATTATTACGACGAAGTCGTCATCGCCACGAATCGTGTTAAGTACATCATCTCGAACCTTCTTCATGCGGGCTTCCGTTGAAGCCTCAACGTTGAGTCGAAGGAGGGGTTCGGTATTGGATGCCCGAAGGTTGAACCACCAGGTATCCCCATTAATTGTGAGGCCATCGAGATGATCGACTTCGACGCCTTCCTTCTTTCCATAAATCTTTTCAATCTTGTTCATCGCAGCTGGGGCATCAGAAACTGTTGAATTGATTTCGCCACTTGAGTGATAGCGATTGAAGGGAGTAAGAAGTTTAGAAAGTGACACTTCGGTTTCGCCGAGGGCTGCAATTGCATGAAGCGCAGCGAGCATTCCAGAGTCTGCCTTCCAAAAATCGCGGAAGTAGAAGTGTCCTGAGTGCTCGCCACCAAAGACTGCATTAGTTTCTGCCATCAACTTCTTTATATAAGAGTGTCCAACGCGAGAGCGAACTGCAGAACCACCATTTTCTTCTACAACTTCTTTGACTGCGCGGGATGAAATGAGGTTGTAAATAATATTTGATGCGGGATAACGCTTGAGTTCGCGAGTAGCAATGAGAGCTGTGAGTGCAGATGGATTCACTAAATCGCCCTTTTCATCGACAAGGAAGCAACGATCAGCATCTCCATCAAATGCCAGCCCAATATCAGCCTTATGTTTCTTAACAGCCTTCTGAAGATCCTTAAGGTTCGATGGCTCGATCGGATTTGCTTCGTGGTTTGGGAATGTTCCATCAAGTTCAAAGTACATCTCAATCACTTCAGCGCTGAGGCGTTTGAAGACGGCAGGGGCTGTATAGCCACCCATCCCGTTACCTGCATCGATAACGATTTTGAGCGGGCGAATTGATGAGACATCAACGAGAGTCAGTAGATGATCGACATACTCCTCGAGCATGTTCTGTTCTTTTTCAACGCCAACGTTACGCATCGCCATAGGAGTTCCCTCTTTGACGAAATTCTCAATGGTGACAAGTCCTGACTCTTTGCCAATTGGTCGTGCACCACTGAGGCAGAGTTTGATTCCGTTATAGGCGGCAGGGTTGTGGCTTGCAGTGAACATCGCACCTGGAAGATTGAGCTTTCCTGATGCGAAATACAACATATCTGTTGAAGCTAATCCGATTCGAATGACATCGAGGCCCTGCGAAGTAACGCCTGCAGAGAATGCTGTCGCAAGCGTTGGAGATGAGGGGCGCATATCTTCGCCAATAACAACGGTGCCGGGTTCGCGCTCTTGTTCGAGGAAGCGAGCTACTGCAACACCAGTTGCGAAAGCAAAATCTGGAGTGAGTTCTTTATCGACCAAACCACGGATGTCGTAAGCCTTGAAGATTGATGTGCTCATATGGCTATCGTAAAGAGAAGGATGGCTAAATAGAAATTAGGACGGAACTGCACGCAGATGGCCGCGTCGTCCAACGCTCGAATGTGAAGGTGTGGTTGAAACTTCGTGCTCGGTAGCAAATGATGCTTGTGCAACTTCGCGCACCGCATCTGCGATCGCCATCAAATCATCATCGCTCGGCCCTGCGCTATCAACATCTGCACTTTGGCGGATGACGTTCCATCCATTAGGAACTGTTAGTCGCGCAGAATGTTTATCGCAGAGATCGTATGAGTGTGGTTCAGAAAAAGTTGCAAGCGGGCCGAGAACAGCAGTGGAATCGGCGTAGATGTAGGTAAGAGTCATCGAGGCAACCGCACGACAGCTGACGCGCGAACAGACGCGACCTGTCCTTACCTGTGAACTCATGCCATCAAGATTAGTGGGAGGGCGCAGGAAAGTTATGGATTGAGTACCCGAATATTGGAAGCCGGAACAGATGATTTGGTAAGCACACTTCCTGGGTTCAATGGAATGTAACCGTAGCCACTCTTCGAGGTGATGAGAGCAGCGCCTGATGTGCCTGCAGATACTCGCGAGAATGAAACCGAGCGAATAGAAGCTCCGACCACATACGTTGCAATATCTTCAGCAGAAACGGTGACCTTCTTCGTCTTGCCATTGGTATAGGTCAATTCAAGGTCTACCTTGATTCGATTACCCGTAAAGACGAGGGTCGGTGCAAGCCCTGTTGTCGCCAATGTGAAATCTGTGAGGTCTTGCGCTGATGTACTCCAGACAAAATCTCGTTTTCCCTGAGATAGCGTGCGTGAAAATACAGAGCCAAGAATTGGTTGATCGGATGAGATATGGAGTGCAAATTTTCCGGATGCCATCGTGACATCAAGAGGAATCTCGATCACTTTCTTATGGGCAATGACTCGACCGTTGATTCCGACCGGCGCGAAAGTTCCGTCAGTAGATTTAATCTCTGCCGAAATTCTGGCGTCGACATCACCAGGGACTAGAAGTCTGAGAGTGTGTGGAGTGGAAGTCTTCTTTCCGGTCTGCTGTGGAATTGCAGGGATCTGAAGTGTCTTCGTTGGATCGCCTGTTGAGTTCACGATATCTCCACCGAGAGCTTGAAGGCCTTTACCTCGCTCATCAACAACAAAACCATTGACGCGACCAGAACGCGGCAGGAGATGAATTGCAATCTGCGTTGAACCTGGCGCAAGCGTTGCCAGCGGAAGTGAAACAAATGAATTTGGTTTCATGGAAATTGTGCGCGGTGTCGTAAGACCATTCTCGGTATAGACAGTGACATCAATCATCGCGCGACCAAGTCCGCTATTCACAATATTGAGAGAGCCCTTTGAGGTGATATCGGCAGTTGCACCAACAAACCATTGTGATGAAATTGCAGCGCTACATGGAACTGCGCCCGCCCAGACTCCCTTACGAACTTGCCAGACAACGGGAGTAACAGGACCTGCTTCAATCACTGCCGATTGCGCTGCGACTGCATAGCGACGGAATCCCACAGGTGATGTCTGCATTGAAGAGGTTCCTGTTTTGCGAACAAGAGTCTTAGGTGATGTCAGTGAGATCGCGGTTGTGAGACCTGAAGTATTAGGAGGGCAGACAGCAGCTGGATAAGACTCATTAAATCTGCTCGTTGAAACAGTGACATTGAGAGCGTTGCTGAGCAGCAGAATGGTTGCGGTTGCCGCAGCCAAGATCACAATACGTTGGTTCTTCATGCAATCACCGCATCTTCAATTTCGCGCTTACGTCGACCTGAAGGAAGAGCAAGAACAACGGTTGTCACAAAGACAATGATGAAGAATGAAATCCAGGCTCGACGCGCAGTGCCGTCGTGGATTACGGAGATATGTCCACCTGTCGTGACTTCAAATGACGGCAATCCATTTGCATTTTCGATCTTCGCCAATCGATATCCATCTTGGAAGATCTGCCACGGCCTGCTGAAACTCTCGGTGAGAGTGATAGTTCCTGGCGCTGGAACATATGTCCGCACACCCTTTGATTGAAGAATGATCTCTTTTCCAGAGTAATCAACAAATTTAAGTCGGCCGGTATCTTTAAGAACTCGCCAGACGATTCCGGCATTGGTTGCCGACGTACGATTGAAGCCACCCAAACCATCAATGGTCTGAACGACTTCCTGACTTACCGGATTTTTGAGGAATACATATTTGATTCCGTAATCTGAGAAAACCTTGCTTGAGGTAACACCCGTGTTATCGACTAAGCCTTCAATGGCTCGAGTGATGACTGGCAAATCTTTAGGTGCAACATCTGGTTCGCCCAAGGTGATTGCAGAGCCACGAGAGATGTAATACGAAAGAGTTGTTTCATTGTTGTGGCGATATGAGCGAAGCACGACAGTCTTTGCATCTGTTTCAACAGCGAGAAAGGCAGGAAGGATCTCTTTTGAACTCGTTTTCACAGGTGAATCAGCGCCAGCAGTAACGAGCCAGAAAATTGAAGTCACTGAATAGAGAATTGAGATCAGTAAGACCGAAGCAACTGAGATGTGTCGGTAATTCACATGTGATTGCTCAAGACGGGCGCGAATCTTGTCGAACATAACGACGGCAGAAGTGATGGAAAGTAAGGTTGCAATGGCAATAAATGTTCCGGCATTCGCACGGGTGCTTGCAGAAGAACCGTTATCTGACACTACAAAGGAGCTCACGAGGGTTCCGGAGAGGAGGAAGATCAATCCCAGTGATGCAAACTTTCGTGCAGCAGTCGTAGAGAAGTACGTAACAAAGAGAACGATTGCTATAGGGCTAATGCACCACCATGGCAATGATCCTGGCCCACCAGGATTTGCAAGGAATGCAAAGTTTGGTCCTCCACCAGGAATTGTTAATCCAATTTCAGCAAGGAGTCGACTTGGTTTTACAAAGATGGCGAATGAGGCGGGAGCAGAAAGTAAGAGTGGAAGTCCAACGAGCGTTCCTCTTCGAATAAGTCGCTGGATAAATAGCGGGCTCTTGTAATCCTTATTCACCAAGATGAAGTCGCGATAGAGAGTGAATGCGACTGCACAAAAGACGATGAGTAGGACAGATGGGTTGAAGGCGTAGAGCAACCAAATAAAGAGTGAGTAAGCGAAGATGCTTCGCCATGTGCGCGCTTCAATATCTTTCCAACTGCGAAGTTCGGCGACGAAGATAGGCAGAAGTGCAAGGAATACCAAGAGTCCTAGGCGGCCAGAGTTCACCGCAGCTATCGAGATAGGCGAGAGAGCGTAGAGAAGGGAAGCTCCAGCGGAGAGCCACTGGTTATCGGTAAAGCGCTTGAGGAATCGATGCGAGGTAAGGAGCAGTACAAAGGGTGCGCCGATAAAGATGAGGGTGATAAATAGTTTTACATTTCCCAAAGTCACTAAGGATGCAGCGCTGAGAATTAACACCCAGGGAGGAGTTGATAAACCGCTTCCCATTCCGATGTTGTGCCAGCTCGCTACATAAGTCTTGAAGAGTTCGCTGAGGTGATCGGGTGATTCAGGTAGCGCTCCCCCAGAAATTACGCCGAATCGATGGCGGGCCCAGAAGATTGTGATGAGAGCTAAAACCGTAGACATTGCAACAAGAGGGCGCGTAAAGACTAGGCGCCACGGTTTAGAAGAGATAGGAGTGAGTAGATCTTCATCTTCATTGAGAGTGAGATCGCTCTGAGCGGGAGATGTCTCTGCTGGATCATCGGGAAGGAGCTTCGTGCGTAGTACTTCAAAGCTACGTGAAATTGAGCTTCGAAGTTGAGTAAATCGTGAAGGAATAAAACTCTTTACAACTCTGCTTGAGATATAGCGACTCTTCTTTCGAGCTTTACGGGCTTCAAGTAGCTCTGTTGGGTGAATGAGTAGCGATGCGATGGCAAGAATTTCATCGCTGGCGTATCCCGGTAACTTTGCAAAGAGGTAACCGATAGAGCGAACAAGTGCGCCCGAGAGAAGTTGCAGTGAAAGCCATGGCAGTGACCACAAGCTGGAGTTAGCAAGAAGAACATAGGCAGCGTTGCGGCGATCGAGTAGAAGTGGGCGATGCAGGAATGCACCTTTCACATCGATAGGGCGACGTTCATTTGTGGCCGCCTGCGCGTGATAGCCAACAGCATCGGTCACCACGACAACGGAATGCCCAGCTGTGCGAACGCGCCATCCAAAGTCAACATCGTCGCGAAAGAGTTCTAGGTTGTTATCGAATCCACCGAGCTCTTCGAAGACATCGCGACGAATAAGTGCTCCGGCTGTGCTGACGGAGAGAACTTCGTGCACACCATCGCGTTGACCTTGGTCGTATTCAGATGGTTCGAGTCCGGTCCACCGTGCACCATTTGTTGCAAGGCTGATACCTACTTCAAGTAAGTGAGTGCGGTTATGCCAACCAAGGAGTTTTGGCCCTGCCATAACAACGCTTGGTCGTTCAACGAGAGCTGACAGTAAAGATTCGAGTGCGTTGGGATGTAGTGCGCAATCATCGTGAAGAATCCATAACCATTCTTCGGCGCCTTCAATCGGTGCAGAGAGATGATCGACTCCGTATGCAACTGCTTCACCAAAACCTGTAGAGCGATCGAGTGTTGCAACGGGGATGCGAGCGCCTTTAAGAAGTTTTGCTGACCCATCAGTGGAACCAGTATCGACTGCGAGGATCTGATCCACGTTTCGAGTTTGAGAAGCGATTGATGCAACGACTTCTGGCAGCCACGTTGTTCCATCATGGACAACGAGAATTGCAGAAACGCGTTGCGTACTCATAAGGGAAACTTATCGTTTGAAACTGTGAAGGTAACGGCGCGCTTATGCAGGGCGGCGCTTGAGGCGACGGCGCTCACGCTCGGAGAGGCCACCCCAGATTCCGAAACGCTCATCATGTGCGAGCGCGTATTCGAGGCACTCTTGGCGGACATCGCATGAGAGGCAGACACGCTTTGCTTCGCGTGTAGATCCACCCTTTTCAGGGAAGAAGGCTTCGGGATCGGTCTGAGCGCAGAGTGAGCGCTCTTGCCAGGAGAGTTCAATATTCTCTCCACTTGCTAATTGGATAGTTGGTCCAGCAGTGGGGGCTGATGGCTTGCCAGTCGATGTTCCTTCTGGGCGGATCGGCATGCGCGAGACTCCTCAAGTCATTAGGGCGCACTTCGGTGTGAAGAACGCGCTCTAGGAGTGAATTACACCCGTGTAATCCCTCTGAGTCAACCCCTGGGTCGAGGGTTTTTTTCGATTTACGCTGGGAAAAGGGTAATTTCTAGAGTGAAATCGGTAAATCGAGCTTTTTAGATAGGTAATGGGCGTTTTTATTCGTTCCAGCTGCGATTTCTGTCCCATGAGCGATGAAGGAGTGAGTGAGTACAGCCCCATCGCCGATAGTGACATCGTCTCCGATGATGCAATCGTCGATACGTACGCCCGATCCGATGGAAGAACGAGCTCCGATGGAAGTGCCGCCTGTGATGACCGCATCTGAAGCGATAGTTGTATCAGCCATCGCGTGAAAATCACCGTCAACTAAATCGCGTGAACCTTTAAAGAGCGCGGCGGGTGTTCCGACATCGAGCCAATAGGACTGTTCTTTATAACCGAATACTGGTCGCCCACTTGAAACAAGTGCAGGAAAAGTTTCGCGTTCAACGCTGACAACTGTGCCCAGAGGAATTTGATCAATGACTGCCGGGCTAAATACATAGCACCCTGCATTGATCGAATTAGTTACTGGGTTATCCATTTTCTCGAGGAATGCTGTGACGCGACCATCGGCATCGGTGGGAACGCAGCCAAAGGCGCGCGCATCTTCGACATCGATGAGATGCAGTGTGACATCTGCGCTGTTATCTGTATGAAATTTTATTTGATCTGCAATCGAGTGGCGGCTGAGTACATCACCATTGAAAATAACTACCGGTTCATCGCGACCAACGAGTTCGGCAGCGTTACGAATTGCGCCACCTGTGCCAAGAGGTTCCTTTTCGACAGCATAGAGAATCTTCATCCCCCACTTAGACCCGTCGCCAAAGTACGGTGTAAAGACTTCTGCAAGATATGACGTCGCTAAAACAAGTGTGTGAATTCCAGCTTTCTTTGCTGCAAGTATCTGGTGTTCCGTTACGGGAAGACCTGCAACGGGAAGCATCGGTTTCGGTGATTCATCTGTCAGCGGTTTGAGGCGAGTACCAAAGCCTCCTACCAAGAGAATGCCTACAGCCATTGCTATGCACCTACTTTGGAAGTGATGCGAGAAGCAGCTTCAGAGATCTGCGCATCCGTTGCTGTCATTGCAATTCGGATATGCGATGCGCCATTGTCGCCGTAGAAAACACCTGGTGTTGCGATGATTCCAAGTTCAGCAAGCCACGAAACGGATTCCCAGCAATTCTCGTTGCGGGTAGCCCAGATATAGAGACCAGCTTCAGAATTTTCGATAGTGAATCCAGCTGCGCGAAGTGCTGGGGCAAGGGTTGCGCGACGTGCGTTATAACGAGCACGTTGTTCAGCAACATGATCTTCATTGGAAAGAGCCGCAATCATTGCAATCTGCACAGGTAGCGGAACCATCATGCCTGCATGTTTGCGAACTTCAAGGATGCGAGCAATAAGTGCGGGATCTCCCACGATAAATGCGGCGCGATATCCAGCCATTGATGAGCGTTTTGAAAGGGAGTGCACCGCAAGAATATTGGTGTTATCTCCCCCGGTGTATTGCAAGATGGAGGTAGGAGTAACGGTGTCACCGAATTCGAGGTAGCACTCATCAGAGACAACAACGCTCTTATTCTTTCGAGACCATTCGATAGCAGCTCTAAATTCGGATTCGCTATGAACTCTGCCCGTCGGATTTGATGGTGAATTGACCCACGCCATATCTGCTGCTGGCCATGTCGATGCCTGAAGTGAAACTGGGGTTGCTTCCGCTTGAGCAAGCAATGAACCCACTAAATATGTTGGATATGCAACATCAGGATAGAGAACGCTCTGCGCTTCGATAAATGTCGGAAGCCATGCAACAAACTCTTTGGATCCAATGAGCGGAAGTACTCCGAACTCACCAGTGGCGCCCAAATACTTTTTCGCCCACGAGGTGATTGCTTCACGTAACTCTGGTGTTCCAACTGTTACGGGATAACTTGGAGAGTTGGATGCTTCCCGAAAAGCTTGCTGAATAAATTCAGGTGTGGCATCAACGGGAGTTCCCACCGAGAGATCGATTGCTCCTTGAGGGTGACGCTTTGCGATAGCTCCGTACGGCGCTAAAGCATCCCAAGGGAAATCAGGAAGTTTTTGGCGCAAGAGCAGTGACATCTGCATGGTCGGTATTTGTCTCGCCGACCTTTGATGCTCCCCCAGGTGAACCGAGTTCGATAAAGAATTCTGTATTGATCTTCTTGTAGCTCTGCCATTGTCCTGGAACATCATCTTCGTAGTAGATGGCTTCGACTGGGCAGACCGGTTCGCAGGCTCCGCAATCGACGCATTCGTCAGGTTGGATGTAGAGCATGCGGGTGCCGTCGTAGATGCAGTCAACAGGGCACTCTTCACGGCAAGACTTATCTTTTACATCCACGCATGGTTCTGCAATTACATATGTCACGAAAAGTCCTCCGGGAGCTATTAACGGTAGGCGGTAATTCTAACCCTGCAGGAGCGCTCTTGCACGATTAGGGTTCTGCTATGTACCAGCGACTTTTGGGGCGAGCATGAATCTGCGCACTCAGATAGCGCGGGCGCTCGGAAAGCGAGCAACGATTCGCCTGCGCGACAGTGATGGCGGCTTTCGAGATGTTGTCGGCGTTCTACAGAGTGAGACAACCCTGATTAATCGACGTGGTGAAACAGTGGCTTTCAACCCTGATGATGCGGTGGCCTTCCGTGTCATTCCAGTCTTCAATCGCCGAGATACATCGGCCGGTTCACTGTCGATGTACGACACGATGTCGAGATCTCTGAAGACAATCTCTGGCCGAGATGGTGCAGTTCGAATCTACTGCTGCGGTCCTACTGTCTACCGAGATGCACATGTCGGAAACCTTCGCACTTTTCTACTTTCAGATCTCATCTCCCGCACCTTGCAGTTGACCGGACTCGATATCACTTTGGTCCAGAACATCACCGATGTTGGACATATGTCAGATGACTTCACCGAAGAAGACAAGATGCTCGCTGAGTCAGAGAAGACAAAGGTTGATCCCTTTGAGATTGCGCGAATATTTGAGGCGCGTTTTCATACTGACTTAGCTCGACTCAATATTCAAGGAGCGGATTCCTACCCGCGTGCCTCAGAGAAGATGGCGCAGATGATTGAGTCGATTGAGAAATTGATTGAACTCAAGCATGCCTATGTCGGTACTGATGGCTCTGTCTACTTTGATGCCACATCATTTCCCTCATATGGAGCGCTCAGCGGAAATAAACTCGAAGCGCTCAAACCAGGTCATCGTTATGAATTCACCGATGAAGGTGGCAAGAGATTTCACGCTGACTGGGCGCTCTGGAAATTAGCAGGTGCGCGCACTCAAATGATTTGGGATTCGCCGTGGGGTGCAGGTTTTCCTGGCTGGCATATTGAATGCAGCGCAATGTCGATAGAACTTCTCGATGGGCATGTGGATCTTCACGTTGGTGGAATTGATCTTCGCTTTCCTCACCATGAAAATGAACGAGCACAATCTAATTCGCTGACAGGTGATGAAACCGTTGATTCATGGGTACATGGCGAACACCTTCTCTTTGAAGGCCGCAAGATGTCGAAGAGCGCTGGCAATGTTGTCTTGCTGCAGGACATCATCGATCGAGGATTAGACCCACTTTCACTTCGCTTTGCACTGCTGGAGAATCGCTATCGATCACAGATGGATCTCAGTTGGGCCTCCCTTGAGGCAGCGCATTCAACTCTCAAACGCTGGAGACAATTGCTCTCCGATGCAGGTAGCGGTACAGAGTTGAAATTTGATCAAGAACTCAGTGATGCGCTCACCAATGATCTTGATACACCACGAGCAATGCAGCGAATTCGTGCCATCGAAAAGGATTCCAGTATCGGAGCTCTCGATAAACGTGCCACCTTCCTCTTTGCAGATCAGGTACTGGGGCTCGATCTCGATCGCGGCGTTGAAAGTAAAGAAGTGAGTGCTGATATTCAAGCGCTACTCGATGCGCGCATTACAGCTCGCGCAGAGAAGAATTGGGCGCTCAGCGATTCACTGCGAGATCAATTATCTGATGCCGGCCTTGAAATCAAAGATGGCGCAGATGGTCAGAGCTGGAGTTGGAAGTAAGTTAAGGGCGAGGAAGTACGGCGACTAGTCCCACAAGAAAACCAATCATTAAGAGCGCACTTCCGGGGTTATCTCCTTGGATAAGAAGTTCATTTCCAGCGCCAAAAGATCCAGCCTTTGAAATCACAATGAGCCATGCAATAAGTGCGTAGAACTTGTAGCGACGCTTTCCATATCTGCGGCCCATGTACCAAATGCCTACATAGGTTGCAATGATTCCCACAGCTACTCCGAACGGTGGCAAAGTTTGATGAATCAGTGTTGCCGAGATTGCAACCAGCGCGCCGAATAAGAGCGAGGAGAGAAACTTCATTACGAAAGTTCTATCCCCGCAAAGAGATCAGTCTCGTAACCCTTTCCATCGAAAGGCTCGTGTTTCGCGCCTTTTACAAGGGTGTAGTACTCATGGCCCCACACCTGAAGACCTAAATTATTGGAGAGCGCGAAGAAAGGTCCATCGACCTCAATCTGGGTTGCATGCGCACGCATTGCATCCATCTTCTTCTCGACATAAGCATTGCCATCGACCATTGCGTGAACAAATGAATCATCTTTAGCAAAGGGAAGGTCTTCAGCCTTTTCTGCTCCGAAGAAATCAGAGCCCAACTTCTTCATCGCATCGATTCCTTCTTGAATGACCGACTTAGGCATGACGTTCCAATAAATCTTCTCAATATTCCAGCTGGATTTCTCAGCAGCGTTCATCGCTACGCGATGTGCCTGAATATGATCTGGATGGCCGTAGCCACCGAATTCATCGTAGGTAACCAAGACATGTGGTTTTACTTCTTCAATGACGCGCACCAGATGGCTTGTGGCTTCATCAAAATCAGCTTTCCAGAAAGTATCGGGACGATTATTAGGTTCAGTTCCCATCATTCCGCTATCGCGATACTTAGTGTGACCTTCACCGAGGAAACGATGATCAGAAATACCCAGTGCTTTCATGGCTTCTGCCAACTCTTCGACTCGATGGTCTCCAAGTGAATCTGTTTCATGTGCAGCCAGATGAGCTAACTCTTTAACCAACACTTCGCCTTCTTCGCCACGCGTACATGTAACGAGCGTGACTTCTGCTCCGAGGGCTGCATAAAACGCCATCGTGGCTCCATTGTTGATGGTCTCGTCATCAGGATGGGCATGCACAAGTAGCATGCGGTAACCCTTATAGCTTGTGCGCATTAGTAAACCGGAAGAGTTGTATCGATTTGTTTCGCCCATGCAATGACGCCGCCTGATACATGTGATGCATCGGCAAAGCCTGCGCTCTTGAGAATCGCAAGACATTCGGCTGAACGAACTCCACTCTTACAGTGAAGAACGATGGGCTTATCTTGTGGAAGCGATGCAAGCACGCTGCCATCGATAAATCCTTGCTTAGGAATCAAGTGTGCAGTTGGAATATTGACGATCTCATACTCGCTTGGTTCACGAACATCGATGAGGTAGATGTCATCTTTATTATCAATCTTTGACTTGAGCTCTTGAACGGTAATGGTCGAACCAGTACTTGCTTCTTGCGCTGCATCTGAGAGCGTTCCGCAGAATGCTTCGTAGTCAGGAAGGAGAGCAGTTTGAGTTGCCTTATCGCTACAGAGTGGGCAGTTAGGATCTTTGCGCACTTTGATTTTTCGGAAAGTCATTTCAAGTGCGTCGTAGACCATGAGTGAACCAATCAGCGGTTCGCCCACACCAGTGAGAACTTTGATGGCTTCCGTTGTCTGAATTGAACCGATGGTTGCGCACAGAACTCCGAGCACACCGCCTTCAGCACAACTTGGAACCATTCCGGGAGGTGGTGGTTCTGGATAGAGGCAGCGATAGCAAGGACCGTACTCGGCCCAGAAGACGCTTGCCTGTCCATCGAAGCGATAGATAGAACCCCAGACATAAGGCTTCTTTAAGAGAACACAGGCATCATTAACGAGGTAACGCGTAGCAAAGTTATCTGTTCCATCGACGATGATGTCGTACTGAGAAAAGATCTCCATGACATTTGAATTATCGAGTCGAGTCTCATGAAGAACGACATTGACGTAGGGATTGATTTCGGCAATCTTTTCCTTGGCGCTCAGCGCCTTGCTCTTACCAATATCTGATTGGCCGTGAATAATCTGGCGCTGAAGATTAGATTCATCAACGGTATCGAATTCAACGATTCCGAGAGTTCCGACTCCTGCAGCTGCTAAGTACATCAGTGCTGGTGAACCCAATCCACCTGCTCCGACGCAAAGCACCTTTGCATTCATCAAGCGCTGTTGGCCTGCCATTGCTACATCGGGAATGATCAAGTGGCGGCTATATCGGCGCACTTCATCAACGGTAAGCGCTGGGCCTGGCGTGACTAGTGGAGGCGTCTTCATGCAGGTAATTCTGCCGTACTGTGCCTTTCGTGGCGAATTCAGTACGATTCGCGGAATGAGTACTGAATCAGCAACTGCAAACAATTCGCGTTCAGATAAGTCGCGACTACCTCGCGATGAGCGCCGCGCAATTCTGCTCTCTGCAGCCCTCGAAGTTTTCACAGCAGCTGGGTATCACTCAGCAGCAATGGATGAGATTGCAGATCGAGCTAACGTCAGTAAGCCTGTTCTCTACCAGCACTTTCCATCAAAGCTAGATCTCTATCTCGCAGTTCTTGATCTCCATATCGATTCACTGGTCTATGAGATTCAAAAAGCGATTTCATCGACTCCCGATAACGAACAACGCGTTCATGTCACTATTGAGGCGTACTTCAACTTTATTGAGAATGAAGGCGAAGCATTCCGCCTTCTCTTTGAGAGCGATATGAGCGTCGAACCTCAAGTTCGCGAACGTCTCAATCGCATGACATATGACTGTGCAGCTGCTGTCTCCGGAGTCATCTCAAATGACACTGGTCTTCCAAAAGAAGCAGCGATGATGCTCGGCGTTGGATTAATTGGCTATGTTCAAGTAACTGCTCGCCATTGGCTTGAGCGTGATAGCAAACTCACACGCCAGCAAGCGATGGAGCTCGTTGAGAACCTCATGTGGCGAGGAATTTCTGGATTTCCCCGTACTGACTCTTAACGAATAAGATGGGCTCATGA
>WLKV01000010.1 GCA_009701085.1 Actinomycetota bacterium
GCTCAGAGGTAAGGGTTCAAAGGAGCGATTAGTCCCGCTAGGAAAGTTTGCTGTCGCAGCAATAGAAGAATATTTCACTCGCACGAGACCTGCCTTGGCGTTGAAGAATTCGAAGTCCGAGCCAGCTCTATTTCTGAACTCGCGTGGAAAACGTTTATCTCGTCAGAGTGCGTGGCAGATTGTCCTTGATGCAGCGGTTGCGACTGGACTTGAAGGCAAGGTAAGTCCCCACGTCTTCAGACATTCCTATGCAACGCATTTACTCGATGGGGGAGCAGATATACGAGTGGTGCAAGAGTTGTTGGGACATTCATCTGTCACAACAACCCAGATCTATACGCTGATTACCATCGATAAAGTGCGCGAGACGTATAGCACCGCACATCCTCGAGCCAAGTAATCTGCTGAGAAATTATTAGATACCGCGAAGACGGCGAGCCAAGATGCTCTGATCACCCTTTGCTTCAAGATCAGCGATAATCACTGCAATGGATTCGCGAACAATACGACCGCGATCTACAGCTAGTCCCAAATCTCCGCGGAGCATAAGTCGCGCTTGATCGAGATCAAAGAGTTCATCTGTTGAAAGATAGACAGTGATCTTCTCTTCATGAAGTTCGCGACCTGAAGGTGATTTCTCTGCCGCTGTAACGCGACGACGTGAAATCGTACGAACACCCTTCTTAGTCTTAGGTGTAGAACTCTGAGTTACAGGTGTAACTGGTGCAGAAGTTTGGATAGGTTCTGCAACCTGACGAACGGCGCTGAGCGCCGGAGTATTTGCGCGGAATAGCTCATCTGCGCCTGGCAAGCTAGCTCTACGTGTCATCGTGCGCCTCCTCGGGCAATTAGTTCGCGGGCAAGGCGGCGATATGACTGCGCACCACCAGAAGATGATGCATATGCAGTAATTGGTTCACCAGCCACAGTTGTTTCAGCAAAGCGAATAGTCTTTGCGATGATTGTTTCAAAGACATCTTCAGGGTATTTCTCAAGAATTGCGGTGAGTACCTCACGGTTATGAAGAGTCTTGCGCTCATACATCGTTGCAAGAATTCCGATGAGTTTAAGTTCTGGATTGAGGAAGCTGCGGACCTTATCAATATTGCCCTTAAGTTCGATGAATCCATGAAGTGCGAAGTATTCACATTGCAATGGAACGATTACTTCATCAGATGCAACGAGTGCGTTGATGGTGAGCTGTCCCATTGTTGGTTGGCAGTCGATCAGAATGACGTCGTACTCTGAACGAAGACGTCCGAGTGCGCGCTTTAGATATTGTTGGCCGCCAATTTCTGCGCCCAATGTTGTTTCAGCGGTACCCAGATCGCGGTTAGCCGGAAGGAAATCAAGACCTGCAACAGATGACTTCAAAACAATCTCATCGATATTTGCATCGGGAGTCATGAGTGCGTAGTAAACAGTGTTCTCTAATGGAAGCGCATGGGCATTTACGCCAAGACCGAGTGAGAGACCGCCCTGTGGGTCGAAGTCAACGAGAAGAACGCGACGTCCAAGTTCGGCGAGCGCTGCACCTAAGTTGATGGTCGACGTAGTCTTACCGACTCCACCTTTTTGGTTGAAGATCGAGATGACCTTTGCATCGCCATGTTCAGTAATGGGAGCTGGGATCGGGAAGTTATTGGGAGTTCGCCCGAGGAGAGTGGCGGTTGTGGCCACATCATCATCAAATGTCGATTTAGCGTTCAAGCGAGAAACCTCTTTTCAGTTGTCGCGACTCTACGCGTAAAGCGCGACGAACTGCAAGTAAGGCAAGTATGGTTCGCCTCGTGGAAAGTGTCGTAGCTCCGGAAGAAATTACTTCCGAACAAGCTGAATCAATCGCCCCCGAGAGCGGTTTTAGCGTCCACCTCGATAACTTTGATGGCCCCTTCGACCTTCTGCTCCAGCTCATTTCGCGCCATAAGCTTGATATCACCGAGATCTCTCTCAGTATCGTCACCGATGAGTTCATCGCCTTTATCCGTGCCCTCGAGGCTAGCGGTGAAGGCTGGCGCCTCGATCAAGCAACTGAGTTCCTCGTCATTGCAGCGACTCTGCTCGACCTCAAAGCAGCCCGCCTTTTGCCGAGCGGTGAGATTGAGGATGAGGAAGACCTTGCCCTTCTCGAAGCCCGAGATATCCTCTTCGCCCGCCTACTTCAATATCGAGCCTTTAAGGAGGTTGCTGCCTCATTCCAGGAAGCGATCGCCAATGCCGATAAGTCATTCCCACGCGTAGTAGCCCTAGATCCAGCCCTAGCCTCACTTCTTCCAGAAGTCCTCATTGGGGTAGGGGCTCAACGTTTTGCGGCCATCGCCGAGCGGGTTCTCACGCCGAAGGCTCCGCCTGTGGTTGCAGTTGAACACCTCCATAGCGCCCTTGTGAGCGTGGCTGAGGAGTCCAGGCTCGTGGTCGAAGCTCTGCGTAAGGGTCGAACAGTCTCCTTCAGAAACCTTATTCAGGGGGCAGATTCCACACTTGTTGTCGTGGCTCGCTTCCTGGCCCTTCTCGATCTCTACCGCCAAGGCGCGCTCCGCTTTGAGCAGGTCATGGCGCTCGGTGAGCTCCAAATTAGCTGGGTCGGCTCCGATGAAGGCGAAATCCTCGTCACCGACGAGTTCGATATCCCGGTCATCTTGGATGAGACCGTAGATGGCGCAGCGCCAGGCGACGAGAATGAGCTTGAAATTTCTCCCATAAATGAGACAGAAGAGGAAGAAAATGTCTAATTCAGAGGTTGAGACTCCCGCCCTTGAGGTCGTTGAAGATTCTCAATTGGCCCATGTATTTGACCCCGCAGCTCTCGCTCGCTCCATCGAGGCGATCTTGATGGTTGTCGATGAGCCCGTCACCGAGCTCACCTTGGCATCGGTTCTTCAAGTAACTGTCGACCAGGTAGTAGATGCTCTCGAGGCCCTTGTTCCGAGCTATGAGGACCGCGGTTTCACGCTCAAAGCTATCAATGGGGGATGGCGCTTCTATAGCCACCCTGATTGCAGCGCCGTGGTCGAAAAGTTTGTCCTCGATGGCCAGCAGAATCGCCTTACCCAGGCAGCTCTTGAAACTCTCGCGGTAATCGCCTATCGCCAACCCGTATCACGCGCCCGCGTCTCAGCGATCCGTGGGGTCAATGTCGAGGCCGTGATGAAGACCCTTATTACCCGTGGCCTCGTCGAGGAGTACGGAGTCGAGAACGAGACCGGAGCGATCCTCTATAAGACGACGAGTTACTTCCTCGAGCGTCTCGGCCTCAACGCCCTCACCGATCTACCCCCTCTGGCTCCACATCTGCCAGATCTCGATGGTCTCGATGAGATCCTCGATTCGCTAACTGACTAAGGAACGCCCTACACTTCTCGCCTAAGCCTCCCGCACCATATGCGGGGGAGTTGACTGTCGAGAATGGATAGCCACATGGCCGATATGCGCCTCAATAAGATCATCGCCGATGCCGGAATAACCTCGCGCCGTGGCGCTGATGAACTCATCATGGATGGAAGAGTTACCGTCGATGGGCATCAGGTCCGTGAGCTCGGAGCCAAATTTGACCCAGAAAAGGTTAAAGTCGAGGTTGATGGCGAGACAATTACTCGTTCTTTGTCTAAGACTTATTTATTACTTCATAAACCTCGAGGAGTTCTGTCTACGATGTTCGACCCTGAGGGGCGCCCATCGCTAGCTGACTTTATCGACCTACGAACTGAACGCCTCTTCCATGTGGGGCGCCTCGATAAGGATTCTGAAGGTCTAATTCTCCTCACAAATGATGGGGATCTGACCTTTCGCGCTACCCATCCCTCCTTCGGTCTTGAGAAGACCTACATCATCGAATTCGATGGAAAGCTTCCAACTGGGGTGGATAAGGTCCTCTTAAAGGGGATTGAGCTCGAGGATGGAATGGGTCGAGTTTTGAGCTTTAAGCACCTATCACCACAGTGGATTGAGGTCACAATCCATGAAGGTCGATACCACATCATCCGTCGCCTCATGGAGGCGGTAGGGGTTGATGTCCTGCGACTGATCCGAACCAAGTTTGGACCTATCTCTTTGGGAGAGACCCTTGAGGGTCGATGGCGCGATCTCAATGACGCTGAATTGACAAGCCTTCAAAACGCTTTAGATATAAAACCATAAATCGTTATTGAATAGGTATATCGTTTTATCTACAAATAGATAGAAGCGTTGGTGCAGTTACTAAAAAGAGTTTTATCGATAATCATATGCTCAGAATTACCCCGCAAGAATCTCTTTATCGATATTTACAAAGAGGCGGTTCTTAATCCATTGGATGTCGCGTGAGATCTAGAAGCGTTTGAAATGGAGAAGAGCGCATAGAGATTTATCGGCAAAACGCTAAATATATAGAACCGAGCAAAGCTCTGGAAGGGTACGATTCTCCAATGTCAGTGCGCGCAATCCGTGGGGCGACCCAAGTAGAGGCCAATACAGCCGATGCGATCACCGCTGCCACGCAGGAGCTAATCCTTGAGATTCTCAAGGTTAATTCGCTTACCCCCGACGATGTCATCTCAGTGCTCTTCACCTCGAGCCCTGATTTAGATGCCACATTTCCCGCCGCTGCCGCCCGCTCGGTGGGATTCGAAAATACCCCGTTGATCTGCGCTGTTGAAATCGACGTTGCCGGGGCTCTGCCTCGAACCGTTCGTGTGATGGCCCATGTGGAGAGCTCGCTCTCAAAGAGCGATATTGCCCATATCTACCTCCACGGAGCTAAGGCCCTTCGTCGAGATATCGCTCAATAGAGGCGGTTCTGATGACACTTTCTCACGTTCGTATTGTTGGTTCGGGCCTTATTGGAACCTCGATTGGGCTCGCACTGGCGCTTAAAGACATAGGCGTGAGTATGCAAGATCTAGATCCAAGAGCCCAAGGGCTCGCTGAAGATCTCATTAAGAGCCCATCGAGTGCTGAGATTGACCTCGTTATCTTCGCGACACCTATTGGGGCGCTAGCTTCGCTTTTACAAGGCGAATATCTAGCCAATCCAAAGGCTGCATTTATAGATATTGGATCAGTTAAGTCTAAAGTTAAGGTTGAGGTATCAACATCAAAACTCCCCATCAACCGTTTTCTCCCCACACATCCGATGGCCGGTCGCGAAGTAGGGGGCGCTGAATCCGCTCGCGCCGATCTCTTCCAGGGGAGACCTTGGATTATCGATTCGCACGGAGTGGATGGTGACGTCGTCGAGAAGGCGACTGTACTTATCGAGCTCTTGGGTGGCCATGCAATCGATCTCGATTCCGCAGAACATGACAAGGCGGTCGCGCTGGTCTCACATCTACCTCAGCTCGTCGCATCGCTCTTGGCTAAGCAATTGCATGGGGGAGAAGAGCGCTGGCTCGATCTCGCTGGTGCAGGTCTTCGAGATACGACTCGCATCGCTGGCTCAGATTCAAAGCTCTGGCGAGAGATCATCACAGCCAATAGCCAGGCCATTACGCCTCTTCTTCTCTCTCTTCAGAACGACCTCTCTGAACTGATTGGCTCACTCGACAATGAGGACTCAGTAGCCACATTGATCTCTGATGGTCAGAGCGGACGCGCACGTATCCCTGGAAAACATGGCGGTAAAGCGCGCGAATACACCTACCTTCCCATCGTGATTGAAGATAAGCCTGGTCAATTAGCTGCCCTCTTCGAAGAGTGCGCAACTGCATCAGTCAACGTAGAAGATCTCACCATTGAACATAGCCCAGGACAATTCACTGGATTAATCACCCTCGCACTCTCTGAAAGTGATGCAGAAACTTTATCTGCGCATCTCAAGGCACGTGGTTGGAGCGTTCACTCACCAAAGAAGTAAATGCTCGGTATCGATTGCCAATAGAATTAACTAACTAAAGATGGGCTGTGAAAATGATTGTTGTAGCGCTAGATGGCCCAAGTGGTTCTGGCAAATCAAGCACATCTAAATCAATAGCGATTCGCGCTGGTTGGAATTATTTAGATACAGGTGCGCTCTATCGAGCGATGACTTTTCTAGCTTTATCGATAAAGAGTGAAGATCCGAAAGATATTATCTCCGCAGTCATCGATTCGCCGATTGCATTTCATTCTGATCCCCGCGATCCCAAGGTATTTCTTGGTGGAAGAGATATTTCAAATGAGATTCGTTCTCATGAAGTAACGGAGAAGGTTTCTGTCATCAGCGCACTTCCTGAAGTTCGTGCCGAACTATTGACTCTTCAACGTTCAATTATCAAAAAGGCAGATCGCGGAATCGTTGTCGAAGGCCGCGATATCGGAACAGTTGTATGTCCCGATGCAGCTCTCAAGATTTATCTCACTGCTGATATTTCTGCTCGCGCCAATCGCCGTGATGCTGAACTTGCCGATCAGTCACGTGGGGCAGAGGCGGTAGCTCAATCTCTTGCAGCTCGCGATGAGATTGATTCGACCCGCACCGTTTCACCGCTCATGATGGCGACAGATGCTGTTCATATCGATTCAACCGAGCTCAACCTCGAAGAGACTGTCGAACGCATTTGGGAACTTCTCTCACAGCGTTCTCTACTGGGTCTACCCATCGTTGCAATTCTCGGACGACCAAACGTTGGAAAGTCGACTCTTATCAATCGTTTCATTGGTCGACGCGAAGCAATCGTCGAAGATACACCGGGTGTAACACGCGATCGCGTTCAGTATGAATGCGAATGGGCCGGACGTCGATTCATCATTATGGATACTGGTGGTTGGGAATCAAAGCCCGATGGAATTTCTGTACAAGTAAGTGCAAGCGCTGAACTTGCGATGGATGAGGCAGATGTCCTCTGTTTTGTTGTTGATGCACAAGTGGGTGCGTTAGATGAAGATGACATCTTGGTACAAGAACTTCGTAAGGCGAAGAAGCCAACTATTCTCGTTGCGAATAAGGTTGATGGCGATAATGACGAATCAGATGCACACGCTCTCTGGAACATCGGATTAGGCGAACCTCACTTTGTATCTGCACTCCACGGCCGCGGTAGTGGAGATTTGCTCGACACGATTGTGAAAGAGCTTCCTGAAGTTGGTGGCGCCCAGGTGCAAGATGGTTACCGACGCATCGCACTGATTGGTCGCCCCAATGTTGGTAAATCAAGTCTATTTAATGCACTTGCTGGCGAGAGCCGTTCTATTGTCGATGATGTTGCTGGAACAACGCGCGATCCCATCGATGAACTCATCGAATTCGGCGGAAGTATCTGGCGTTTCGTCGATACAGCAGGTTTGAAGAAGCGCGCCAATCAAGCAAGCGGAACCGATTACTACGCAACACTTCGCACTCAGACAGCGCTCGAACGCTGCGAGTGCGCTGTCGTTGTTCTCGATGCCTCCGTTCCTATTTCAGAGCAAGATCTGCGCATCATCACCATGGTTGAAGAGGCCGGAAAAGCAATGGTGATTGTGATGAATAAATGGGACCTGGTTGATGAAGATCGCCGTACTCAGCTCGACAAGGAAGTTGAACGCCATCTCGATCAAGTCGAATGGGCGCAGATTGTGAATGTCGCTGCCAAGACTGGTTGGCACCGCGATCGTCTAGCGCCAGCGCTTCGCACTGCTATCGATTCATGGGAACGTCGCGTTCCAACATCAAAGCTCAACTCATTCTTAGGTGCGCTTATCGGCGCAACTCCACCGCCAGTTCGTGGTGGAAAACAACCGCGCGTCTATTACGCGACCCAGGCGGGAATTGCGCCACCGAAGTTTGTGGTCTTCTCATCCGGATGGATTGAGGCCTCATATCGTAGATTTATCGAACGCCGCCTTCGCGAGGAGTTCAAGTTCCCAGGAACTCCCGTTCAGGTAGCTATTCGAGTGAAGGAACGAGATAAGGAGCAGTAGTGCTGACCATCCCAAACGCGCTCACTTTTCTGCGTTTTCTAGGCATTCCGCTCTTTATCTATCTAGCCCTTAGCAGGCACGCTGATGGCTGGGCGATTCTCACCCTCGCCATCGGGGGAGCCACAGATTACTTCGATGGAAAGTTGGCGAGAGCTCTCAATCAAGAGTCGAAGTTTGGCGAGATCGCCGATCCCACTATCGATCGCCTCTATATCGCCGCGACTCTCGTTGTTCTCTACATCCGTGATGCGATTCCATTGTGGTTGATTGCAATTCTGGTCGCACGTGACCTCTTCATGGCCTGCGTTGCCCTTGTACTTCAACTTAAAGGTTACCAACCTCTCAAGGTCACCTATCTTGGGAAGGCGGCAACCTTTAATCTGCTCTATGCATTCCCATTCCTCTTACTCGCTCTAAGCGATACCTGGTACGGAACCGCTGCCTTTATCTTTGGGTGGGCCTTTGCAATTTGGGGTGTCACTCTCTACGTCGGAACCGCAATCGGATATTTCCGAACCGCGCTAAAGACCATTACAGTTCGACCACACATCATCGAGGGCTAGTAGGAGTCTGCAATGTCAAACATTCCATCGGATCTTCAATATACAAAAGAGCACGAATGGGTAGCGCCAACATCTACTGCACTTCGTATCCGCATGGGAATTACCGACTACGCGCAGGGCGCGCTCGGAGATATCGTCTACGTGCAGATGCCTAAGGTTGGCGAAGCAGTTGTTGCAGATAAAGTCTGTGGCGAAGTTGAATCAACGAAGAGCGTTTCAGAAATCTTCGCTCCAGTCTCAGGAACAGTTGTGACAATTAACGAAGCTCTCACCAATGCACCTGAACTCATCAACTCCGATCCCTACGGCGCCGGTTGGCTGGTCGAGATCGAGGTTCCATCTGAGCCATCAGGGCTTCTCTCCGCTGCAGAATATGGCGCAATTACCGCCTAATTCTCGGCTTGATTTATCTTTTTTAACTCTCTAGTGTCACCCTTAAGTTGACGTCCAAAGTCGAGGGCGTAGATATGGGTAAAGGGGGAGTTCAGTGCCATCAGCAGATGAAAATCGCGAACTCACCAGCACCCTCCACCTCGGCCTTCGCTCCGTAGTCGGCGATTCCCCAGCTGATCTCGTGAACGAACTCATCAGCCAAGCCACTGAAGAAGAGCGCGCCATTATCGAAGGCGTTCTATCGGGCGATAACAACTCAGCGATGGTCTTCATCCATCGAGGAGCGCAGAAAGGTTCACGATTCCTTGTTACAGCCGATGGCGTTTCAATTGGTCGTTCACCCGAGAGCTCAATCTTTCTCGATGATGTCACCGTTTCACGTAAACATGCATCAATCGAAAAGGCTGGAACCAACTTCACCTTCAAGGATTCTGGAAGTCTCAACGGTTCTTACGTCAACAACGAATCTGTCACTGAAAAGGTTTTGGCTTCAGGAGACGAAATACAAATCGGAAAATTCCATCTGCTCTTTATCGGCAGCAAACTAGGGGAGAAGTAAGTTGAGCGTTCCAGCACGTGCCTATCTAAGTATTGGTGAAGTACTCACAAAGTTGCGCGGCGACTTTTCAGATATAACGATCTCAAAGATTCGATTCCTAGAATCAGAAGGACTCATCGAACCTCAACGCACACCTTCGGGATATCGCAAGTTCACAACAACAGATCTCGATCGCCTTCGCTACGTTCTTCTCGCACAGCGCGATCAGTACCTTCCTTTAAAGGTGATTAAAGAGAATCTCGATGCTCTCGACCGAGGCCTACAGCCGGCGGCACAAGGCGGAGTTCCAACACCTCGCCCAACTCTTGGGCTTGCGACAATCGATGGAGAGTTCGCACCAGCTGCCTTTGCAGAACAGTCAGAGATGCGTCTTTCACGCGAAGAGCTTCTCAAGGCTTCAGCGCTCGAAGATTCACAACTCGTCGAACTCGAATCATTTGGGCTCATCACGATTCGCGGACGCCACTACGACGGCGATGCACTTGCTGTCGCAAAGGCTGTCGCTGAAATGGCAGGTTTCGGAATCGAACCGCGCCACCTACGTTCATTTAAATCTGCAGCAGATCGCGAGATTGGCCTGATTGAACAAGTCATCACACCATTTACGCGACAGAAGAGCAGCGAAGCGAAGGCCCGTGCTGAAGAAGTTCAGAAAGAGATCGCATCTCTCTCAGTCCGTCTCCATGCAGCTCTCGTTCGCGGCGGACTTAATCGTCCTCGCTAATCGATCTTCTTAGGTATCTCTTATGTTGGTTCAGGTAGAAGTTGTCGGTGTTCGCATTGAGATGCCATCCAATCAACCGATAGTTCTTCTCAAGGAGATTGAGGGCACTCGCTTCCTCCCAATTTGGGTAGGAGCAGTTGAAGCGACATCAATCGCCTTTGCTCAACAAGGTCTCGAAGCCCAGCGCCCTCTGACTCACGACCTCATTCGCGACCTACTTGATCGAGTAGACATAACTCTCACAAGTGTCCACATCACCGAGATTAAGGATGGGGTCTTCTACGCCGACCTACTCTTGCGAAATAGCGAGGGCGCGTTAGAGCCCCTTTCTGTAAGACCTTCCGATGCCATCGCGGTCGCACTTCGAACCAAGAGCAACATCATGGTCAATAGCGATCTCCTAGACGAGGTAGGTATCGATATTCCAGAGCAGGTGGGCAATGAAGCATCAGCAGCAGGGGACCAGGAGCTTGAAGCCTTCCGTGAATTCTTGGATGGGATAAACCCCGAGGATTTCGCTGGATAAGCGATAGCGATTCCAGCGCGAAGGAATTGCCGGGTAGCGCTCAGAAGTCTCAACCTCAAGTAGAGGTTCTAATCGTGTCGGTCTGCCATATCCAGGGGCTGCAGGCGTAGCCTTACGCCAACCCCACTACGTGAAAGCGAGCCCCCTCTCGTGACAGATCAAGAATTTGAAATTGGTTACCGCGGCGCAACTGCATGTTCAGCTGCAGGTATTTCTTATCGTCAACTCGATTACTGGGCACGTAC
>WLKV01000100.1 GCA_009701085.1 Actinomycetota bacterium
GCAGAAGATTGACGCCGCACAAGATTGCCATCAGGCGAAAACGTGTAAGGACTGCAGTCGATGGTTGGGTCATGGAAGAACTCTAAACCTTTGTCTCTCTTCGTGGCTCATTTGGGCGATAGAAAGGAAGCCATAGAACAAGCAGGGCCATAAACCACCACACGACCACATAGGAGATGTGTTGCCAATAGAAGCCAGGAACTCCTGAAGTCAGTGTGGGCGGTGAGATACGTGCGCGATCGACTGCGCCACTGCGACTGGATTCGGCGGTCGCCAAGATAAATCCATCGAAGAGTTGGGCATCAGTACTGCTGACCAAGAGGCTGCTATCGAGTCGTGAGAGTTGCTGCGCTGTATTGGCGGCGCGATCATCGTTCTGATGGGGCATAAGCGTTCCAGTTACTTCAACGCTTGTTGCCATAACAATCTCGGGGCTGGAGAGACGTTCACTCCAGAGACCACGGACGACCAAGATCGCTGAGTCGACATCGTTTTGTAAGAGCCCGACTTCCCAATCTGCGATTGCACCGCTGCCATCTTTCTGATTCGGCGCCTTGAATGTTGCAATGTAATGCCCAGAGGTAGTTACGAGCTTTCCGATACTTTCGGGAGGAACAATTCCATCTGCACGTGTCTTTTCCAGAAGTGGGTAGATGGCTGCATCGGCAGGTTCTTTTTCGTAATCCTGCATATCTTGGGCGCGTTGTAACTGCCACAGACCTAGACCGAAGAAAGAGCCTGCAATAAGAAGGACGAGGAGCGCCGAGAGAAACTTCTTAATTGTCGTCTTCATTCTCCTGGACGACTTCTGCATTCTTCTGCAAGCGCGTAAAGCGCTTATAGAAACTGCGTAGCAATAGAGTGACAGCAGTGAAGAGGACAATCATTGTGAAAGAGCCAGCTACACCTACATCGTATTCTTTGACCAGCAACTCTTTCATCATGAGAGGATTCTCCCATGTCTGCAAGCAAGAGCCAATTCGATTTTAACGATCGTTATGGCGTTAAGCCTGCGCGGGCGTGGATTAAGTACGCCGCAGTCTTCGCAATCGTTGGTGGCGGTTGGTTGCTTTGGGCCGGGCTCCATCACTCCAATCCTGAAATTCGCACCGAGTTAATTTCATTTATCACTCAAGATCCACGTAACCCTGAAATTCGATACTCCCTGCAACGTAAATCAGGTAGCGATGTTGTTATCTGCACACTTACCGCTCGTGACTTTGAGAAGAATGTCGTAGGACAGATTGAAGAGACTATTCCTGCGGGTGATACCTATCTTGAGCTCACTACCGCTATTCCTACGCGTGCTGATGCGGTCAATGCAGGTATCGAACGCTGCCACGTTCTGCCCTAGGATTGCCCACTATGAGTTCACAACAGACATGGCTTACCCAAGAAGCAGCTGATCGTTTAGCTGCCGAACTCGCGAACCTCGAAGGCGAAGGCCGTAAAGAGATCACCGCAAAGATTGAAGCAGCGCGTGCTGAAGGTGACCTCAAAGAGAATGGTGGATACCACGCAGCTCGTGACGAGCAGGGAAAGATGGAAGCTCGTATCCGTCAGCTCAAGCAGATGCTCGAAAATGCGCACATCGGAACTCCACCAGCAAGCGCCGATGGAAAAGTGGGCGCAGGAATGGTTGTCACTGCAGTGATTGCAGGAGATGAGATGAAGTTCCTACTTGGTTCTCGCGAAATCGCATCAGGCGATATCGATGTCTACTCTGAAAAATCTCCACTTGGTTCAGCAGTTCTTGGCGCTGAAATCGGTGCAACAGTTTCATACACCGCACCTAACGGACGCGAAATCAAGGTCGAGATTAAAGCAGCTGAATTCTTCGCTTAAATAATCTGCACAGAATTAATCTGCGTAGTTGCGATATTTACGTAAGCTCAAGGGAATAAAGATCACCATAATCACGACCATATAGATCAGTGATGTGGTTAGTGGGTGCTCACTTGGGAATGATCCGGCTGTTGCGCCAAATTGATTCTCAAGGCCGAAGAGTTCGCGGCATGCGGCAACCATCGTTGAAACCGGATTCCACTCAGCAAAGTACTGCAGAGCTCGCGGCATTCCTGTAGTTGGTGCAAATGCGTTTGATAAGAATGTGAGTGGGAATGTCACGATAAAGCTGACATTCTGCACAACGCGCGCATCGGATGCTGAAAGACCAACCAGGACTCCGACCCATGAGAGCGCATATCCAAAGAGAAGTAAGAATAAGAATCCAAGAGCAACATTGCCCAGACCTGCAGATGGGCGCCATCCAACAACGTAGCCAGCTATTCCCATCACCGCGAGAACGACAATATTGAGAAGTGAATCTCCGAGTGTGCGACCAATAACGAGCGCTGATTGAGAGATAGGAAGTGATCTAAAACGATCGATTAAGCCCTTCTTCATATCCTCGGCGAGGCCAGAAGCAGTACCAGCCAAGGTAAATGCGACGGTCTGCACAAATATGCCTGGCATCAAGAGTTGTACATAGCCACCAGGTTGTCCGGTGTTAATCGATCCACCAAATACATAACGGAAGAGAAGTACAAACATCACCGGTTGAATGGTGGAGAAGATGAGGACTTCAGGAACTCGAGTCAACAGAAGTAGTTGTCTGCGAGTAATAATCGCAATGTCATTTACGGCGCTCATTTTCTTCCTCTCTTCTTCTCTGCAACTTCGACTTTCTTCTCTTCAGCTGCATGTCCTGTCAGTGAAAGGAATACATCATCGAGCGATGGGCGCTTGAGCCCCACATCAAGTGCATGAATTCCGGCGCTATCAAGAGCTTTAAGAACTTCAAAGAGGGCTGCGGAACCTGTTGAAACTGGGGCAGAGATGAGGCGAAGACCTTCATCGAGAGCTGCCTTATTGCCGCTGACTGCAGCAACGATTTCGATTGTCTTGGCGACATGAGTTTGTTCAACAACAACTTCAAGACGTTCGCCGCCGACCTGCTTCTTAAGAGCATCAGAAGTTCCGCGAGCAATTACTTTGCCTGTATCAATAACCGCGATTTCATCCGCGAGTTGATCAGCTTCTTCCAAATATTGCGTTGTTAAAAGCAGGGTTACTCCACCTTTAACGAGTTCCTGGATAACTCCCCACATCTCTTGGCGACCGCGTGGATCAAGCCCAGTAGTAGGTTCATCAAGGAATAGAACTTTTGGTTTCACAATAAGTGATGCCGCTAAATCAAGGCGACGACGCATTCCACCGGAGTAAGTTTTAATAGGACGCTTTGCAGCTTCTGTGAGTGAGAAGCGTTCAAGGAGTTCATTCGCGCGAAGAACTGATTGTTTCTTACCTAGGTGATACAACTCACCGAACATCACTAAGTTGTCATAACCGGTGAGAATTTCATCGACTGCTGCATATTGACCAGATAAACCAATAACTTCGCGAACTTTTTCAGGGTTTTTGATGACATCGATACCTGCAACCTGGGCATTGCCTGAATCTGGGCGCATTAATGTCGACAAGATGCGAACAGTGGTTGTCTTACCTGCACCGTTCGGTCCTAGAACACTCAGAACTGTTCCTTCTTCAACATCAAGGCTGAGGTCATCGAGTGCGCGCACTCGACCTTTGTCATAAGTCTTTACGAGGTTTTCGGCGATAACTGATTTCACGCAGTAAACTTACCGCCTATGACAAAAAATGCGCCTTCAAAGGAACACTCACACCGCGAGATCATGATCATTCTCAGCGGTCTTATGACC
>WLKV01000101.1 GCA_009701085.1 Actinomycetota bacterium
GAGCTTGCAAAAATCTGTGCTCTTAACGCACTCTCTGCCGTCGAACTCGTTGCTCCAGTAGATTCAATCGTGAAGGTAGTTCGCATTGTCTGTTATGTAAACGGTGCACCAGGTTTTATTTCTCAGCCAGCAGTTGCAAATGGAGCATCAGAACTCTTTATGCATATCTGGGGAGAAGCAGGAATAGCTGCACGAAGTGCACTTGGTGTTGCTGAACTTCCTCTTAACTCACCTGTAGAGGTTGAGCTAACCGTAGAAGTTAAGTAGTTACTTACCGCGCTTTTCGAGGCGCTCTACATCTGTAATCAATACGGCGCGACCATCGAGTTTGAGCCATCCACGACCAGCGAAATCAGCGAGAGCTTTATTTACTGTTTCGCGTGATGCGCCAACGAGTTGAGCAAGTTCTTCTTGAGTGAGATCGTGGTGAACGAAGAGACCGTCATCGGTCTTCTTACCGAAGCGAGTTCCGAGATCCATAAGCGCCTTAGCTACGCGGCCAGGAACATCGGAGAAGACGAGATCGCCAACAGCTTCGTTTGTGCGGCGTAGACGTTGAGCAAGACGAGCTAAAAGATGGAGTGAAACTTCTGGATTTCCCTTAAGCCATGGAATCAATTTTTCATGGCTGAGTGAGAGAAGCTTTGCATCTGTTACCGCTGTTGCAGTTGATGTGCGTGGGCCTGGATCAAAGAGGGATAGCTCGCCAAACATTTCGCCAGGTCCGAGAATTGAGAGAAGATTTTCGCGTCCATCACCACTTGATGTTCCTAGCTTGAGCTTTCCTTCGACGATGACGTAGACATGCTCGCCTTCATCGCCTTCTTTGAAGAGGATTCCACCCTTGCTGATCTTCACTGAATCCATTGAGGCGCGAAGAGATGCTGCTTGAGCATCGTCAAGGGCTGTAAAGAGTGGGGCGCGTCTTACGACTTCATCTTCTAGTGGCACGTGGGTAGTTTACTCGCATGGCCGTAGATAGTGAAACCCGAAGAGAGGCGAGGGCCATCTATCGCATTTTGACCAAGACTTACCCCGAGATTCGCTGCGAATTAGATTTCAAGAATCCACTCGAGCTCATTGTCGCAGTCGTACTTTCAGCGCAGTGCACAGACAAGAGAGTTAACACCATTACGCCAGCGCTCTTTAAGAAGTATAAGAAGGCGAAAGATTACGCAAAGGCACCCCTTGCGGAGATCGAGGAATACATTTTCTCTGCAGGTTTTTATCACGCAAAGGCGCGCCACCTTAAAGGTCTCGGCGTTAAGTTAGTCGAAGAATTTGATGGAAAAGTTCCTGCAACTTTAGAAGAGCTCATCACACTTCCAGGTGTTGGTCGCAAAACTGCCAATGTGGTTTTAGGTCATGCATTTGATATTCCTGGAATTACAGTCGATACACATTTTGGCCGGCTCTCTCGTCGATTCGAATGGACCAAATCAATGGATCCAGTCAAAGTCGAACTCGAAGTAGGCGAACTCATTCCGCAGAAAGAGTGGACCAATCTTTCCCAGCGCATGATCTGGCATGGACGCCGCATCTGTCATTCTCGTAAGCCGGCATGTGGTGCATGTCCTCTTGCGAAAATCTGCCCTTCTGTTGGCATCGGCGAGATGGATAAAGAGCGAGCGAAGCTCTTAGTCAAGACAGATAAGGATTTCCGATGAAGAAATTCGTTCTATCCATTCTTACTGTTGTGGTGCTTACGGGTTGTTCAGTTACTGAACCAATTCCTGTAAAGGGTGAAGTAGTTGCATGCTCAACTATCAAAGTATTACCGGTACAAGGCGAAGTACTTGATTGTCTCGATGGCAGCCCCGGAGTCTCGGTTGATTCAATTAAAGGCCCAGCACTACTTAATGTCTGGGGTACTTGGTGCGCGCCATGCCGCCAAGAGCTGCCGCACTTCGCTCACTACATAGCGACGAAAGGTTCCATTCCTGTCATCGGTATTGCTGTAGAAGAGAAGAGCCCTTTGGTCGTGAAGAAATTTGTAGAGACCCATGGAATGACATGGCCGATTCTTTATGATGCAGCTGGATCTACTCGAGGAAAGTTTGGAATGGGCGTGCCTGTCACCTGGTTTATCGATGCATCGGGCACAGTAACCTTTAAGAAATATGGTCCATTTAATTCAGTCGAAGAGATTGAACTCGATGTCGCTAAATATCTGGGAGAGAAATGATCTTTGATCTCATCATCGGCTTTATCGCCGTCGGAGCTTTCTTCAACGGCTATAAGAACGGCCTCTTAACAACGATCTTGCGCACAGCATTCTTCATTGCTGGTGGAGTTGCGGCTATGCACTTCGTTGTTCAACGCGACCAAAGTGGATGGCTCATCGTTGCAATTATTGCTGGAGCCTACGCCGCAGCCTGGGTCGGTACACAAATCGCAAAGACTTTAAAGTTCACTCTTATTCGCGGACCACTGCGTTTTATTGACTCCGTACTGGGCGCAGTTCTTGAAGTTGGTAAATATGTCCTTCTCTTCTACGTCATCGGAACAATACTTTTGTGGTCTCCTTGGAGCACAGGACAGAACGCAGTTTCAGAAAGTAAGTTCTACCTGCAGGTGAATAAACATGCACCTGGTGTTATCGCAGATATTCGCCGCGAAGTCGAGAAAGCGCTGTCTAATCCTCGTCTTTAGAAGATTGCAGTCCTTCTGAAATCAACTTCATCACGTTGGGATCTGCCAAGGTAGTTGCATCGCCGACTGCACGGTTTTCAGCGACATCCTTGAGTAAACGACGCATGATCTTTCCGCTTCGAGTCTTAGGAAGTTCGTTTACGACCATGATCTGACGCGGCTTTGCGATAGCGCCAATCTCCTTCGCAACGTGATCGCGTAGCTCTTTAATCAGAACATCGCCATTGGCATGCTCGACACCGCCACGCAGGATCACAAATGCCACGATGCCTTGACCTGTAAGCGGATCAGCGGCGCCAACAACTGCCGCTTCTGCAACTGCTTCATGCGAAACAAGTGCTGATTCCACTTCAGTAGTTGAGATGCGGTGACCTGAAACGTTCATGACATCATCGACGCGACCCATCAACCAGATTGCGCCCTCTTCATCGAGCTTTGCGCCATCGCCTGCAAAGTAAATTCCAGGAAAGCGTGACCAGTAAGTCTCTTTGTATCGCTCATCTTCGCCCCACACACCCCGCAACATTGATGGCCATGGTTGATCGAGAATGAGAAAACCACCATGTCCATTTGGAACTGGTACAGCTTTATCATCAACAACCTTTGCGCTAATTCCAGGAAGCGCCTTCATTGCAGATCCTGGTTTTGTTGCAGTAACGCCAGGCAGCGGCGAAATCATGATCGCGCCAGTTTCTGTCTGCCACCAGGTATCAACGATTGGGCAGTTGCCTCCACCGATTACATGGCGATACCAAATCCATGCTTCAGGGTTAATTGGTTCACCAACAGAACCAAGTAGGCGAAGTGTTGAGAGGTTAAATTGATTTGGGAATTCGTCTCCCCACTTCATCCATGTGCGGATCAACGTTGGAGCTGTGTACAAAATTGTGACGCCATACTTTTCGATGATTTCGAACATGCGCCCCTTGTGCGGTGTATCAGGTGTGCCTTCGTAGATAACTTGCGTGGCACCATTAATGAGCGGTCCATAAACCATGTATGAGTGGCCGGTAATCCAGCCA
>WLKV01000102.1 GCA_009701085.1 Actinomycetota bacterium
CTACCTCTTCCACTTCTTTTGATTCCACCGTAAGCGAGCAATTCTTTCGCGAGTTGGGCTCCACCGGTCGCTTTTCTCGATACAACGAGGACCGTGTCGTCACCAGCAATAGTGCCGATAATTTCAGATATTCCAGAATGATCGAGTGAGCTGGCAAGCAACTGCGCTCCCCCAGGTGGGGTGCGAACCACTGCCAGATTCCCGCTCGCCTCAACAGAGATAATCAGATCAGAAGGTACCGGCATGGTGCGCGAGATGGATTCATCATCGGTATTAGAAATCTTATAGACAGATTCACCGGTTGCAGAACGTCCACGCACTGCGCCAATCTCTTCTAGGTCACGGCTTGCCGTTGCTTGAGTCACCGCAAAGCCAGCTTTCTTCAACTGCTTCACCAAATCTGATTGTGAATGGATGAGGCCTGCCTTAATAAGTGCAATCGCCTTTGCTCTTCGTGCAGTCACACTAGACATGAGATACCTCTTTCATGGCTTGGCTGAAAATCGTGACAAATTTCTGGGCCTGCCTCATTGAGACATTGAGAGCCGGTGCAATGCGAATAGTTGAATCTCCTGGTGCATTGATAAGCACGCCAAGTTCCTGACACTTCTTCGTTAGCGCCTTGGCCACTGGTGCATTGAGCGTTAAGCCGATGAGTAGACCTGCGCCTCGAACTTCAGTTACTCCTGGAATCAGCGCCAGTTCAGCGAGCAGGAACTCTCCGACTTCATCAACGTGAGCAAGAATCTTCTCCTTCTCAATCGAGGAAATGACCGCAAGTGCTGCTGCAGTTGCAACAGGATTTCCACCAAAAGTAGAACCATGATCGCCTGCAACAAAAAGTTTTGAAGCAGAACCAAGGGCAATCATTGCGCCTAGTGGTAGTCCCCCGCCTAAACCCTTTGCCAATGTGATGACATCTGGTTTGATTCCTGAATATTCATAACCGAACCAATCTCCTGTACGACCCATTCCTGTCTGGACACAATCGAAGACTAAGAGCGCTCCGTTATCGTCGCAGTACTGACGTAAATTCTTGAGATAGTCACTCGGCGGAACGATGACACCTGCTTCACCCATAATCGGTTCAACAATGACCATCGCCGTCTTCTTTGTGATTGATCGCTTCATCGCAGCAGAATCACCGAATGGAACATGCTTGATGCCCTTAATTAGTGGCTTGAAAGGGTTTCGCTTTGAAGGTTGTCCAGTAAGTGACAACGCCCCCATGGTGCGACCATGGAATGCTTCTTGGGTTGCTACCACCTTGTACTTGCCTGTCTTACGGGAGAGTTTTAAAGCCGCTTCATTAGCTTCAGCTCCTGAGTTACAGAAGAAGACGCGGGCACTCTTGTCACCGGTTAACTTCTGAAGTTTTTCGGCAAGTTCTAGAACATTTGGGTGGGCATAGAAATTACTGACGTGTCCCAACGTTGAAATCTGCTTGGTAACTGACTTAACAATCGCAGGATGTCCGTGTCCCAACACATTGGTCGCAATTCCTGCCAAGAAGTCAAGATAGGTATTGCCATTGGCATCCTTTACGACTGATCCCTTGCCGGAGACAAGTTCGATTGTCGGAGTTCCGTAATTATCTTGAATAGATTTCTGCCAACGCTTCATGCGACCACCAACGTTCCGCCCACACCTAAGAGAGCATCCTTGAGAGCCGATGGATTTCTTCCATCGATAATCCTTACTGCTTTCGCGCCTGCTTCAATTGCTTCAAGGCAGGCCTGAACTTTGGGGGCCATACCTTCAGCAAAACTTCCCTTAATCGAATGAAGTTCCTCTGCAGAGACCAAATCAATGAGTGAGCTCTTATCCGGCCAATTCCTGTAGATACCTTCGACATCAGTCATGATGATCAACCACTGGGCATCTAGTGCTCCTGCTATCGCTGCAGCAGCCAAATCTGCATTGACGTTAAAACCATGAGTGCCGTCTTCGCTCGTCGCGATGGGCGAGATAACCGGAACGCTGCCAGTAGATACAAGATCTTTGACTGCCTTCGGGTTTACTGAAGTAACAACACCTACTAAACCGAGATCTGCCGGCGTTCCATCGACGAGCGTTGTCAGAGCTGTGGCAACCAATGTTCCTGATGTTCTGCCAGAAATAGCAACAGCGTTCACGCCATGTTCCTTGAGAGATTGCGCAACAGACGGTCCGACTTCACCCGCCAAAACCCTTTCAACAACTGCAAACGTCTCAGGAGTCGTGACTCTAAAACCTCCTACAAAAGAGGATTCGATTCCTGCGGCTTTGAGAGCCTCGCCAATTTGTGGGCCACCACCATGCACGACGACAGGAGTGACTCCAGATGAAATCGCCTCAGCAATAGCTTTGGCAAAGCCTCCATGCTCATCAGTCATTGCGTGACCGCCAAATTTGATGACGATCATGTGGAATATGCCGAATTCTCGTGGACATAGTCGTGAGATAAATCGTTGGTCATCACTGTTGCAGAGGCGCTGCCCATATTGAGGTTTACCTCAAGATTGACCAAACGATCTTCGAAAGAAACCAAATTCTTATCCTCGAAAGGTGCAGACTCCTTAGCGACGTGCACTCCATTGAGAATGACATCGATATTGAGTGCATCCATTTGGGCATCCGCAGTTCCGACCGCTGCAAGAACACGACCCCAATTAGGATCGGCTCCGAAGATTGCGCATTTCAACAAATTGTTTCTCGCACAGGCGCGTGCAACTTCTACAGCTTCATCTTCAGTAACAGCGCCCTTGATTGTGATTGCAACCGTCTTCGTCGAACCTTCGGCATCTGCGATGAGTTGAGCCGCCAATGAGCCACACACGTTCATAAGAGAATCTTCGAACTCTGCATCAGAAAGCTTGATACCCGATGCGCCGCTTCCCATGAGCAGAACAGTGTCATTGGTAGAAGTGCACCCATCGGAATCAATTCGGTTATATGTGCGATCAGTAACGCGCGTGAAAATCTCTTGCGCATTATTAGGCAACAGCGCATCCGTCATGACAACTGAGAGCATCGTGGCCAATGCAGGTGCCAGCATGCCAGCGCCCTTTGCAATTCCTGCGAACTCGACCCCGTTAATGGAAGCGGTAGAAACCTTGGGAACGCTATCGGTTGTCATAATGGCGCGCGATACATCATCGAGAGAATCTGGCTTGAGATCTGTGGCAATCGATTCAAGCCCCGAGAGAATCTTTGGCATTGGTAGAAGTTCTCCGATAAGACCCGTTGAGCAGACAACTACCTCGCCAGCCGAAACTCCCAATAGTTCGCCGACCTTTTCTGCGGTCTTGTGTGTATCAGCAAAACCTTGGGGACCAGTACATGCATTGGCTCCGCCTGAGTTGAGAACAGCTGCGCGTACGAGCTTGCCCTTGGTCACCTCGCGTGACCAAATTACCGGTGCCGCAACCACTTTATTAGTCGTATACACGGCTGCGGCATCAAAGTTAGGTCCGAGATTCTCAATGATTGTGAGATCAAGCGCTCCGGACGATTTAAGTCCTGCAGCAATTGCGGCGCCTCTAAATCCTTTAGGTAGCGACTTCATACGCCTAGTCCATCAAAACGTAAGCCTGCTGCCTCATCGAGACCGCACATAAGGTTGGCGTTCTGAATTGCTTGCGCTGCAGCACCTTTTCCGAGGTTATCGATTGCCACTGAAATAACGA
>WLKV01000103.1 GCA_009701085.1 Actinomycetota bacterium
AATTTCAACTCTGGATGATTTCCTCGAGCTTGAACTTCTCTCTGTCCAGCCATTTGGTAGCGATATCAAATCTCACTATCTAGTGAAGGGTCGCTAAATGTTTACAGGACTTATTACCGAACTCGGCACTGTGCAATCTATTGAACGCGGTGAAAGCTCAGCGGTCTTCACAATCAAAGCGCCAGGGTCAGTACAGGGCTTAGCGATTGGCGACTCCATTGCAGTAAATGGAACTTGTTTGACGGCAACGTCTTTGTCGGCTGATTCATTTACCGCCGATGTCATGATTCAGACTTTGTCGCTGACATCTCTTGGTCAGCTAGAAGTCGGTTCCCCCGTGAACCTCGAGCTCGCAGCGCAGATGGATATGCGCATGGGTGGTCATATTGTGCAGGGCCATGTCGATGGCACCGGCACAGTGGCGCAATTGGCACCAGGTGAAAAGTGGGCACAGTTCGATGTTGTAGCCCCTGCACATTTAACTAAATATGTAGTCGCACAAGGCTCCATCACTCTCGATGGAGTTTCACTCACAGTGGGTGGAATCGATGATGCAACCAACACCATCACCGTTTGGCTCATTCCTGAAACCCTTGCAAAGACCAATCTGTCTTCTAAGAAAGCTGGCGATCTCATCAATATCGAAGTCGATATCTTGGCCAAGTACGTCGAACGGTTGATTTCAAAGGGGGTTGCTCGTGGAGAATAATTTCAACGCAGCCCTTGATCGCTTTAGACGAGGAGATATGGTCATCGTCGTCGATGATCACGACCGCGAAAATGAAGGCGATCTCATCATGTTGGCAGAAAAAGCCACTGCTGAAAAAACTGCTTTTATGGTTCGCCACACCACCGGAATCCTGTGTGTAGCAATCACTTCAGAGCATGCACATCAACTTCGTCTTCCTTATATGGTCGAACAGAATCAAGATGTTCGAAAGACTGCTTTTACTGTCTCTGTCGATATAGCTGAAGGAATCACAACGGGTGTCAGTGCAGTAGAGCGCACCAAGACAATCTGCGCCCTAGGTTGTGCAACGTCACGTGCCTCAGATTTCATTCGTCCCGGCCATATCTATCCGCTCATTGCACATAAGGATGGATTGGCAGCTCGCGGGGGACATACAGAGGCAGGAATCGCTCTGGCAGAGCTCACAGGCTCATATCCCGCAGCGTTGCTCTCTGAAATCGTTGCCGAAGATGGATCGATGGCTCGTGGTGAAACGCTGCAAGCTTTCGCGACAGAACATCAGATTCCGATTATCTCTATTGCAGAGATTAAGAAGTATCAAGAATCACTTGCTCCAGTCGCTCGAGTTGTTGCCTATCCTGCCCACGAATTCGAGTGGGTTCCTGTGCAACTACGTGATGCCGAATGGGATCTTGCAACATACCCATCACTGAAGCATCGCGAACAAGTAGTAATGCGCTTCTGCACTGTAGATAAGGTGCCGATGGTTCGTATCCATTCAGAATGCTTCACAGGAGACGTGGTTCATTCGCAGCGCTGTGATTGCGGCCAACAACTCGATGCATCTATTGCAGCAATCGAAGCTTATGGCTGTGGCTACATTATCTATATCCGTGACCACGAAGGTCGCGGTATTGGGTTAACTGAAAAGCTCAAGGCATATATCTTGCAGAACGAAGGTCTCGATACCGTCGATGCCAATCTCAAGTTAGGTCATGTTGTTGATTCTCGTGATTGGTCTGAAGCCATTGCAATCTTGAAGAACTTGGGCGTCTCAGCGATCAAGCTATTGACCAATAATCCTGAAAAGGTGAAGGCTGTCGCCGATAGCGGAATAGCCTGCGAGCAACTCTCTTTGAGCGTTGAGCCAAATGAATTTAATAAGAAGTACCTAGCAACTAAGGCAGAGCGCCTTGGTCATACGGGAGGAAAATAATGGCCGGCCACGCACCTGAAATCGCAGTACCAAAGTTTCCCAAGGCAAAGGTCGCCATCATCTCTTCTTCATGGCACCTCGATATCTGTAATGACCTCATTGCTGGCGCAACTCGGGCTCTCGAAGCTGCAGAAGTGAAGAAGATCAAAGTTGTCTATGTCCCAGGCTCTTTCGAGATTCCACTTGCAGCGCAGAAGATGTTTGAAAAGGGATATGACGCAGTAGTTGCAGTTGGCCTTGTTCTTAAAGGCGAAACACCGCACTTCGATTACGTCTGCCAAGGTGTCACACAAGGCGTTGTTGATGCGCAATTGAAGTGGTCGAAGCCAATCGGTTACGGCGTCTTGATGTGTAACGACCTTGATCAAGCAATCGCTCGTTCTGGCCGTCCCGGCAGTAAAGAAGATAAGGGTTACGACAGCGCTATTGCTGCCCTTGCTTTGATGGGTCTTTAATTCATCTCATGAAGAACGTCGCATGGAGTGAAGGCAGCTGGACTCGTGAACCTGTATCGCAATCACAAGAAGGCGCCGTTCTCACAGTAGAAGCAGCTGCCGAAAGTGATTGGTGGCGCACCACGTCCTACGGCTTTATCCATGATGATGGCCATGCCCTCGTAAAGGATTTTCCAAACGAGTCTTCTGTGGAAGTCTCATTCATTCTTGATTACACCGAACAATTCGACCAAGCTGGAATCTTTATTACTGCAGATAATGAAAATTGGATTAAGGCAGGCGTTGAATTCTGCGACGGCTTTCCTCAAGTAGGCGCAGTCGTTACACAGACAAAATCTGATTGGTCTGTGGCACCAGTCGCTGAATGGATGAATAAAGAAGTCACTATTCGCGTCAGCCGATCAGGGGACGCCGTCACAGTTCGAGCAGGAATTAACGGTGATTTACGCCTAGTTCGCGTTGCCCCGCTTGACCCAACTCGCACATGGAGCGCAGGCCCCATGTTCTGTGCACCTACACGTGCTGGGTTGAAGGTAACTTTTACAAAGTGGTCTGAAGGACCAGCAGATTCAGAGCTGCATTAATTAAGCAACGAGCAGTGAACGTTTAGATAGACCCATCCAGAAACCTTCAATCAGTGTTTCTGGAATTGCATCGGCCTCAGTTGCTGCGCCAAGGGTTACAAATAGCGGAGTGAAGTGCTCAACGGTTGGGTGGGCATAGTTCACAGCCGGCGCTAAATCTTTATAAGAAGCGAGCATGTCGACGTCACCTCGTGAAATCGCATCTGCAGCCCACTGATCAAAATCCGATGACCATCCCGGAGCCTTGGCATCAATAGACCAATCGCGAAGAAATGGAAGACCGTGTGTCATGAAACCGGAACCAACGATGAGAACACCTTCATCGCGCAATGGGCGAAGTCGCTTCCCGAGTGCGATGAGTTTGCCAGGGTCAGAGGTCGGCATCGAAAGTTGAAGAACGGGAATATCTGCATCGGGATACATGATGCGCATTGGCACCCATGCACCGTGATCAAGGCCTCGATTTGATTGATGGAGTTGTTCGTTATCCGGCATCATCGCAGCAATACGCGCAGCGAGAGCTGATGCATCAGGAGTTTCATATGTCATCTCGTAGAACTTCTGCGCGAACCCACCGAAGTCATAGACAAGGGGAGTGCCAGCAACAGGAGATGTAATTGAGATAGGAGCTGATTCCCAGTGTGCCGAAACGATCAAAATTGCCTTGGGCTTCTCAAACTTCTTAGTGATGGATGCTATTTCAGAGGACCAGACAGGATC
>WLKV01000104.1 GCA_009701085.1 Actinomycetota bacterium
TGTAGCTACTGTCATTATCTCAAATTGCATCATGACATCGACATCCGGAGCCATCACTCTTGGTACCGAATCTGTCGGAGACATCAAGAATGTAAATGTCAGTAACTGCATCGTCAAGGATTCGCATCGAGGCTTTGCCGTCCGTGCTCGCGAGGGCGGGACTATCTCAAACGTTCGATTCTCTAATTCACTCGTACACACTCGCACCTTTAGCGACATGTGGTGGGGGCACGGAGAAGCCCTTCACGTAACCGCCTTTTCGTGGGATGACCCAGCAAAAGGAACTGATGGAAATATCGAGCGAACCTATGAAGGATTTGTTCGTGACATCACCTTTGAAAATATCACCTGTCACACAGAGGCAGGAATTCTTAACTACGCTGCTCGTCCCGAGTTGATCAATGGAATCACTTACCGCAATGTCGATGTGCACCTGGCAAAAGAATCAAAATGGGATTCACGTATCGACCTTCGCCCTAATGGAATAGAACACGTGCTTCACCGCAAACATAATGCTTTTGAAGTCGTAAATACAAGCAATCTCACTCTCGATCACTGCTCAGTGATATGGAATTCATCAGATCGTGAAGCCTATGGCGAAACAATCTTCGAATCTGGATCTATCGGTTTTGCCTCTCATGGCTTTACAGAATCGACTCGCGTGAGTTAAGTGCAGAATTCTGTAACGCGAAGGAGCGATATCCAGGGGATGCGAGCCCTGGCAGTACTCCTTGTGATTGCAGGGCACCTCTTCCCATCGGCAATTCCAGGCGGCTTTATCGGTGTCGATATCTTCTTCGTCATATCTGGCTTCGTTATCACCCAACAAATGGTTGAACTCCATGCGAAATATCCTCACACCTTTCTGCGCGCCTTCTATTCCCGCCGTATCCGAAGGATTCTTCCCAGCGCGCTGCTAGTTCTTATTACCTCTTACTGTGCTGCACGATATTTTTTAGGTGTAGTCGCTGCCAATGACTTCACCCTCGATGGATTCTGGGCCACGTTATTTCTCTCAAACTTCCACTTTCAATCTCAGAGCCTTGATTACTTCGCCGCCGGTATTAGCCCATCATTAATTCAGCACTTCTGGTCGCTCTCCATTGAAGAACAGTTCTATCTCATCTGGCCTGCGCTCTTTCTTATTACTGGCTACCTCAATGCCTTGAGAGTGAATCGGAAGATTCTCCTCGTAACACTTGCTGGTGCATCGTTATTTTCTTCGCTCTATATGAGCGAGATCAATAGCTCGCCCATATTCTTCAATTCTCTTTCGAGAGTGTGGGAGCTTGCCCTCGGAGCGCTCTGTGCGCTGATTACTTGGAGAAAGTCCTCACATTTTCTTCTTGAAGTCACTTCCATTGTTGCCTTGTTGGCCTGCGCACTCTTGATTCACCAATCTATGCAGTGGCCACGTGCGACGACTCTGCCCGTTGTCGCTCTGACCTGCCTTCTCCTTGCGCGTGCAGTACCGACAGGCGCTCTCACGCTGCTGAGTAACCCAGTCGCACGCTACATAGGCGATCTCTCTTACCTGCTCTATCTCTGGCATTGGCCAATTCTGATAATCATCAAAAGTCATTTCACAACCCTCGGCACAAGCGAAGTGCTCATCGTTCTACTCACTACAACTGCGCTCTCCATCGCAACCCATCATCTCTATGAGAATCCACTTCGCCATTCTCAGTTGTTGATTAGTTGGCCGCGCACCACAATTCTCATAGGGTTTTCTTCTGTTGCAATCGTTGCCACAGTCTTTTACGCACTCCATCAGGGATAGGACCTCTTATGAAGAAACTTGTAGCAGCGCTTCTTGCTCTCCTCTTCACCGCCGCCCTACCTCCTATTCAGGCAGCAACTCTGGACCAGAAGATAGCTAGCGATGTTCTTGCAGCCACACGTCTGAAGGCGCTGCCCAAAGTATTAGAGAAGTCGCTGCTTCAAGCACGTAAAGATAAGAGCCCGTGGCTCGACCAAATCTGTTCAGTAGATTTCGCATCGACCGATACACCTGTTTGCGAAGGTGGAAGCCTCGCCTCCAAGCGACTGGTTATTCTCTATGGAGACTCACATGCCTCTATGTGGATGAGTGCACTTGATTCCATCGGAAAGAGAAATAACTTTAAAGTGAGACTCTTCGCAAAGTTAGCATGTCCCATCGTCGAAGTTCCTATCTGGAGCTATCAACTCAATAAGCCATTTAATGAATGCACCGAGTGGCAGAGCAAAGTACTTGCAACAATTCAGGATTTAAAACCAGACGCAATCATCACCACAGATCAATGGAAGCCAGCTGTCGTTGATGGCAAGAAATCTGATTTTGATACCCCGTTTATGTGGGAGAAGGAATTTCCCATTGCTCTAGCCCACCTCAACAACATGACAAAGAAACTAATTGTCATTGGCAATAACCCAAGTCTGAGCGAAGATCCTGTCTCATGTGCCAGCAAGCCAAAGGTAAATATCGTTCTCTGCGCTAGTGGCAGAACTCAAGCTGACAATGCTCGCTATAACAAGACCGAACAGAGCGCTACCAAATCACTCGGTGGCACTTACATCGACACTGTGGCTTGGGCTTGCACACCTCTGCTCTGTCCAATCGTTATTGCAAATAAACTTGCTTACTTTGACCAGTGGCACTTCTCAGAGAGCTATGTGAAGTACCTCTCGCCATCTTTGGAGCAAAAGTTGTTGCTAGCATTACCCCGTGCCTAAAGACCCTTCACGCGAGGCCCACTTCCCCGCTATTGAAAAGCGCTATGGCGAGAAGATGTCCTACTGGTTCAAGGTCATGAAGGAAATCAAGGACGAGAAGTACCCACAACAGATCGCCCACCTTCGCGAGAACTACGGCTTCTCTCAAGCCCACGCCAACGCCCTCGTGATGTATTCACGTGGATCTACTTCTGCCAAGCGCTTTGAAACACCTGCTGATTTCTACAAGACAGTTGACCCAAAGCAAGCCACCACAATGCGCAAGATCTTTAAAGTGATTCAAACAAAGTACCCAAAGACTGAACTTGTTATCGCCTGGAATCAGCCAATGCTCAAGCTCGGTAACGATTACATCTTCGGGGTATCAGCTGCCAAGAAGCACATTTTGATGGCACCATGGAGCACCGATGTACTCGAAGCATTTGCTGATCGCCTAGAACACTTAGACCTCAAGAAGAAGACCATAGGTATTCCCAATGACTGGAAGGTCGAAGAGAAGTTAATCCTCGATATGGTCAAAGCAAGGATTGCTGAAATAAAATGAGAAAGCGCGCACTCTTTATCGAACACGATCACGTCTCACTCGGTGGTCCCATCTGGCGCGCATTTGAAGCTCGTGGGTATTCGATTGAAAGATTCTTAATCGTTCCCGAGAGCAGCTACGCAACTCCCAATGTCACAGTAACTTTCCCAAACTTCGCCAATTACGACATCATCGTTCCGATGGGCGCTCCCTATGGCGCTTATGAAGATGAGCGCATCGGAAATTGGCTCACTCCAGAGCTCGCTCTGCTCAAAGCTGCACACAATGCAGGACAACCCATCATGGGAATCTGTTTTGGCGGACAGATGATGGCGCGCACCTTAGGTGGCTCTGTTGCTCGTGCGCCAGAAGCAGAACTTGGTTGGTATGAGATTCACA
>WLKV01000105.1 GCA_009701085.1 Actinomycetota bacterium
ATGAATCATGGTGGCCCATGGCCGTCATCGTCATCACATACAACCTCGGTTGGAACAGATGCGATCTATCGCTTTATGCGCCCTGTGGCATATCAAGGTTTTGCGCAGAACGTTCTTCCAAAACCGCTACAAGATGCTAACTCTTGGGCTGTCCCGCAATCGATTAACTAGATATTTAGCTAGACGATAAAGCCGCTTGGGAATGGATCGTTCTCATCGAGCATCCAGGTAGCTTCACCCATCACCCATGCGCGTCCAGTAATCATCGGAATGATTGCATCGAAGTTACCCACTTTGGTGCTTTCTTTTATTCTTCCTTCAAAGTGAGAGCCAATCCATGATTCATTGTTGAGTACATCGCCATCGGTAAATTCTCCGCGAGCAACCATCTGAGCTAAGCGCGCACTAGTTCCCGTTCCGCACGGTGAACGATCGAACCAGCCAGGGTGAATCGCCATCGCATTACGCCAGTGCAGAGGACCTTCGTTGCCTGGAGCAATGAAATCGATGTGATGGCAGATCGCGATATCTGGATTTTCAGGGTGCACCGGACGATTCTGTTCATTGATGGCATCGGAGATAAGAAGTCCATAATCGAGAAATTTCTGACCGTTCTCTCGCTTAAATTCAAGACCTACCCGATCGACAGGAACGATTGCGTAGAAATTTCCACCATACGCCATGTCGTATTTAATCTTTCCAAGGCCAGGAACATCTACTTCCTGATCAAGCGCGTAAGAAAATGATGGAACGTTTGTGAGAGTGACATTCTTAGCTCGGCCATTTTCAACAGCAACATCTACGACGACTAATCCGGCCGGAGTATCAAGTCGGATTGTCGTTACAGGTTCAACCACCTTAACTAACTGCTTCTCGACGAGGGCGGTTGCTACTCCGATAGTTCCATGTCCACACATCGGCAGGCATCCAGACACTTCTATATACACAACTCCCCAGTCAGCATCAGGGCGAGTTGGTTTCTGCAAGATTGCCCCACTCATGGCGCTATGTCCGCGTGGTTCGTACATCAACCAGTGGCGGAAGTAATCCATGTGCTCCATGAAGTGCAGACGCTTGTCGAACATAGTGGCCCCTGGAATTTCACCGATTCCAGAAGTCACAACGCGAGTTGGCATACCTTCGGTATGCGTTTCCACTGTCGTGACCGTGCGGATGCTATTCATGAGAATACTTAGCGGTTCTTAAAGTAAGCCAGCGCTACATCCATCTCGCGATGAATCTGCTCTTGCTCATGCTTTGGAAGAGGCAGACGTGGAAGACGAGTTGGTCCGCCGTAACGACCTACATGGTCCATACCCAACTTAATCGCTTGAATAAATTCCTTCTTAGAATCCCAGTGGAAGACATCGTGAAGCGCTGCATACATCGGAGCCGCTTCCTTGAAATTGCCCGATGTTGCAAGGTTGTAGAGCTCCATAGATTCTTTAGGAAGCGCATTAGGGAATCCTGCGATCCAACCCGAAATTCCAGCGGTTGAGAGCTCGAGGAATACATCGTCAGCTCCGACAATGACTTCAATGCGAGGAGCAAGTTTCTTAATCTGCCAGATTCGGCGAACATCGCCAGAAAACTCTTTGATAGCAACAACGTTAGGAACTTCATCTGCGATGCGTGCAACTAACTTTGGAGTGAGATCAACCTTTGTATCAAATGGGTTGTTGTAAGCAATGATTGGAATTCCAACCTTTGCTACCTCTTTATAGTGAGCAACAACTTCATCATCGGATGCGCGATAGGCGTTAGGTGGCAGCAACATCACTGCTCCAGCGCCCGCTTTCTGTGCATGTTCGGCCCACTTACGTGATTCAGCAGCTCCATATGCGGCAACGCCTGGAACAACGCTAAAACCCTTGGGAGCTGCAGCGACTGCAACTTCAACCATCTTTGCACGTTCTTCGGCAGTGAGAACTTGATACTCGCCTAGAGAGCCGTTGGGAATTACTCCATGTGTTCCATTCTCAGCAAGCCAAGCAACATGCTCGGCGTACTTGTCGTAATCAACAGAGAGATCAGATTTAAAGGGAGTTGCTGTGGCAGTTAATACGCCATTCCATGGGTTAGTCATGCCGCACAACTTATCCCGTTCTCTTACTTTTTTCCATCTCCGAGAAGTCCCAATGAAATGGGGCTTGCGATCGGTCGATTGCTAGACGCAATTCGTTCCCCATCGGAAACAGAGCAGTGAGTTAATCCAGCAACAATCTCTGAAACATTGCGCGAACAGACTCTTCCCTGACATAGCCCCATACCTGCGCGGGTAAAGAGCTTTGCGGTGCGAGAATCTTCGGCACCGAGTTCTGTTACGGATTCACGTATTTCGTGCATCGTCACTTCTTCACAGCGACAAATCGTTGTTAACTCTTGCGGCCATCGTTGCCAGCCATCAGCAATCGGATAAGAACGCTTGAGCGCCTTAGCGAAAATCTCTTTGCGAAAACGGGTAAATCTCTTCGATGGTGAAATACTCTGGCTCGATGCAGATAACCCTGCAATTTCTCCTTCGATGAGAGATAAATCAGCGCCACCGATTCCCGTTGCTTCTCCAGCAATCCATACATTTTCTACTGAGCTTCTCTGCTCGCCATCCACCGCAAAGATTGTCGTTCCGTCACTATCAACTCGCTGAGCGCAACCCACGATTCCACCCAGAGTGAGATCTGGAAGGAAGCCCCATCCCACGGCCACCACATCGGCATGCGCTATCTTCTCGCGCTGCGACTTCACCATGAAGTGAGAATTTATGTGAGAAACCGTTGCAGAACCATCAGCAAAAGATGAGACCGTACGATTAAATCGCAGAGTGATCTTGAATCTCTTCAGAAGATTTCCGTAATAGAAAAGTTCAGCAAATTTACCTGGGTTGAGGAGAAGGGCATGGAGCGAGAACAGCCAACGAATCGGGTTATTGGCTTCATAGAGGCCAATAATCTCCGCGCCGGATTCTGCCAATCCGGTGGCAACGGGTAACAAGAACGGTCCAGTTCCGGCAACGATGACTCTCTTGCCCACCAGAACTCCGCTGCCTTTCAGCATCGCTTGCGCAGCACCAGGTGTCATAGATCCAGGCTTATCCCAACCTGGAAATGGAAGAGATCGGTCGTAAGCACCAGTTGCGAGAATTAATTTTTCGGCGGTGAGGGAGCTCTCTTCTCCACCTTGTAAATAGTTCACACGGAAGAGATCTCCTTCCTTCTCGATGCTCCACACTGTGGCCTCTGAAATATGTGTAATGGAAGGTGCGCTTTCAATCTTTGCGAACAGTTGGTCGGCGCGGTTACTTCGATAACCCTGAACGGTTGTGCGATGGCGCCAATACTGGCCACCCTTTCGAGGCGCAGAGTCGATCAGTGCAACATCTGTTCCATTACGAGAAGCTGCTTCAGCAGCGGCAAGACCAGCAGGGCCTGCACCAATGACGATAATCATGGCGTGCTCTCTACCTTCATTCCCGACTTTGCCTCAATGAGACATGAACGTTGATTGGCAACACCATCAATAACGACGACGCAATCGAAACAGATGCCAATTCCGCAGAAAATTGAACGCGGTTCATCACCGAAGCGCGTAGTGCGCAGTTCCCGGTGATCTGCAGCAATAAGTGCAG
>WLKV01000106.1 GCA_009701085.1 Actinomycetota bacterium
CACTTCACAGCTCGCGCAAAGGAAGAGATGAAGGTCTTGGTCGATTACCTCCTCGAGGCATATCGCTTAAGCATTCTCGAGCTTCCTTGGATGTCTGATGCCACCAAAGAAAAGGCGCTCGAGAAGTTGAAGAAATTCACTCCGAAGATCGGCTACCCAGATAAGTGGCGTGATTACTCGACCCTCGAAATTTCTGCAGATGACTTGATCGGCAACCTCTGGCGCATTGCAGAGTTCGATCATGCCTATGCCATCGCAAAGATCGGCGCACCTGTCGATCGCGACGAGTGGCATATGACCCCTCAAACGGTCAACGCCTATTACAACCCGCTAGCCAACGAAATCGTCTTCCCGGCCGCAATCTTGCAACCACCATTCTTCGATCTCGATGCTGAGATGGCAGCCAATTACGGGGGAATCGGAGCAACGATTGGCCACGAAATCGGCCACGGCTTCGATGATCAAGGTTCTAAGTACGACGGCGATGGCAATATGGTCGATTGGTGGACCGATGAAGACCGTGCAAAGTTTGAAGAGCTCACCAGCGTTCTTGTAAAACAATTTGATGCGCTCTCACCTGAAAGCACACCTGATATCCACGTCAATGGCGCCTTTACACTCGGTGAGAACATCGGTGACCTCGGTGGCCTTGCAATCGCCTATAAGGCCTATAAATTGGCTCTCAAGGGCGCAGAAAGCCCTGTGATTGATGGATTTACAGGCGATCAGCGCTTCTTCCTTTCTTATGCGCATTCATGGCGCAATAAGAACCGTCCCGAAGAAGTCCGTCGCCGTATCGCTATCGATCCTCACTCCCCCGATGAATTCCGTTGCAACCAGATTGTGCGCAACGTCCAGGAGTTCTACGACGCCTTCGCAGTGACCGAAAAAGACGAGCTCTGGCTAGCGCCTAAAGAGCGCGTACGGATTTGGTAAAGGTAGAATCACGCCCATGAAAAAACTTTCTCGTAAGCAGTGGATCATCATCGCTGTCATCGTCCTTATCGGTGGAGCAATCCTTCGCTCCGTGACTAACGGTGGCTCTGAACTCCCTGCAGATAAGACAACCCTCGTTCAAGAAGAGGCTCCAACTGCCACCATCGGATTCGATTCACCACTCGATCTCGGCAATGGCGTCTTTGTCACAGTCTCTGCCCCATCACGCTTTTCTCCAACAACCTTTATGACAAACGTTGATCAGAAGCCAAAGACTTCTAACTCATTTAACGTCATCATCAAGAATGGTGGAAAGACAGACCTCGACTTCACCACTGTCTCATTGCAGGCAGCATCTGGTGCCAATGTCTGCTTCGATGTCTTAGGCGACCTCGATATCAATGGCGCTCCAACAGAACCACTGAAGGCTGGCTCTGAAGTCAGCTACAAGTACGGCGTTGGTTGCCAGGCAGCAGCAGGAGATCCATTGACGTTGACAGTTCGCATCGGCGAATCTACGGTTCAAGTGGATGGAAAGCTTGCATAAGTAAAGCTTTATAGTAAAGAACCCCGGCCATATGGTCGGGGTTTTTTATTTAGCCTGTAGAACTATTTAATCCTCTGGACTAGCTCTTCGCACCAGAAAACTAGTTTTCTGGATAGTGGCAGGCAATGCGATGGTTTGGCTTTGCGCCAATCTGCATCAGCTGCGGAACTTCAGTGCGGCACTTATCTTGCGCCTTCCAGCAGCGAGTATTAAATACGCAGCCCGCTGGTGGATTTACGGGGCTTGGAAGATCGCCCTGCAAGATGATGCGTTCGCGCTTGCGACCCTTGATGGGATCGGCAACAGGAACAGCTGAGAGAAGCGCCTTTGTATATGGGTGGCGAGGATGGGTAAAGAGATCGACTTTATCTGCCTCTTCCATCACCTTGCCGAGATACATCACGATGACGCGATCTGAGATGTGCTGAACAACAGAGAGATCGTGAGCGACAAAGATGTAGGCCATATTAAATTCATCTTGAAGATCTTCAAGAAGGTTGACCACCTGTGCCTGAATCGAAACATCGAGAGCAGATACTGGTTCGTCCGCAACGATCAGCTTTGGCTTGAGCGCAATTGCTCGTGCAACGCCGATACGTTGACGCTGTCCGCCCGAAAACTCGTGCGGATAGCGGTTGATGTGCTCTGGGTTAAGACCCACACGTGCCATGAGGCGCTGTACCTCTGCCTCGATGCCACCTTCGGGTTTGATTCCCTGAATTTCAAATGCTGCGCCGATGAGCGAACCGACTGTTTGACGCGGGTTAAGAGATGCAAAAGGATCTTGGAAGATCATCTGCATCTGAGAACGCAGTGGCTTCATCTCTTTAGGCTTGAGGTGTGTGATGTCCTGGCCTTCGAAGGTGATCTTTCCGCCAGTTGGCTCGTATAACTTCAAAATAGTGCGACCAGCTGTGGTCTTGCCACAACCTGATTCGCCGACAAGGCCGACGGTCTGCCCAGGATAAATCTCGAGGTCGATACCGTCGACAGCCTTCACGGTGCCCTTTACCTTGGAGAAAGCTCCACCTGTTGTTGTGGCGAAGTGCTTCTGGAGTCCTTCAATTTTGAGAAGAGGCTCAGTCATTAGTTGCCACCAATTTCTTTACGGGCTTTCACGAGTTCTGCCTCAGTTAAGTGGCAACGTGAGAAGTGATCAGTACTTTTCTCATCAAGAGTTGGAGTTGTCGTTGCACAGAGATTGCCGGGTACGCGACCTGCAAATGCGCAACGGGCACGGAATGAACATCCCTGTGGCAAGTTAATCAATGATGGTGGCTGTCCGGGGATAGCAACCAATCGCTTGGAATCGAGTTCGCCGATCTTTGGAATCGAGTTCAAGAGTCCGATCGCATAAGGATGGTCAGGGCGGTAGTAGATATCTTCGGCTCCACCGCTTTCGACAATCTTTCCTGCATACATAACGTTGACGCGATCTGCGACCTCAGCAACAACACCTAAATCGTGAGTGATCAAGATAAGAGCCATGTTGAACTCTTTCTGCATGTCGCGAATGAGTTGAAGAATCTGTGATTGCACTGTCACATCGAGAGCCGTTGTCGGTTCATCAGCAATCAGAAGTGATGGGTTATTGATAAGCGCCATTGCGATCATCACGCGCTGGCGCATACCACCAGAGAATTGGTGCGGGAATTCATCGACGCGCTTCTTGGCATCTGGAATTCCAACAAGATCCAACATCTCGATTGCGCGCTTCTTGCCCGCTGCCTTATCGCCCTCGTTATAGAGAGACCAAGCTTCGATGAGCTGGTTGCCGATGGAGTAATAAGGGTGAAGGGCTGACATCGGATCTTGGAAGATCATCGACATCGCCTTGCCGCGAAGTTTACGAACTACCTCTTGGTCCGCAGAGATGACATCTACGGGACCTGACTCGAGGTTAAGGAATGCCTGCCCTGTGATCTTGGTGCGCTTTCGATCATGAAGACCCATGACGGCGAGTGAGGTAACAGATTTACCTGAACCGGATTCGCCTACTACGGCGAGGGTTTCACCACGTGCGACAGTAAATGAGATGTCGTTAGATGCCTGAACGAGGCCATCTTCAGTTGGAAATGCAACGTTGAGGTTCTTGACCTCAAGAAATGGCTTCTGGGTCATGATGCAACTCGCAC
>WLKV01000107.1 GCA_009701085.1 Actinomycetota bacterium
GGTGGCTCTGCCAATGTTCTTGAATACAGTGCACGCTTTACAAAGCCGGTCATTGTTCCTGCTGGCGAAAAAGTTGACCTCACAGTCTCAGCAACTGTTGCGGAAATTGCTGATGGAAAGATTTCATTAACCTTAAGCGCAACTTCGGCAGGAGTCAAAGTCCTAGGAATGGCTAAAGCGGTAGTTCGCAAGTGAGCGCACCAGATTCAGTTCACGAATTAGCGAAGGCTCGCCTTGCCGCCCGCGCTGAACGAAACTTCGCGCTCTCTGATCAATTGCGTGATGAAATTGCAGCCCAAGGATTTGAAGTTGTAGATGTTGCTGGGGGATATGAACTCCGCCCCAAAAAGCGCTTTCCTACCTACGAATCAACGCGCGATATCCGCCCCATAAATTCAGGTAAATTTGAAATAACTGTCGCAATGATTATCGATGGTTTTCATGAAGATGCAGTCGCAACTATTCAATCGATTAAAGAAAACAGTCAGTGCGCAATCGCAATCTTGGTTGTTGGCGATCCGGGAGTGTTGGTTAATGAGCTCGATTCACGTACATCTCTGGTGCAACTCACAGAAGATTTTGGCTGGGGCGAGAGCGCAAATGCTCTCCTTCGTAATGTCACCAGCGAATTTATCGTCATCATGGATCCATCTACTCGATTTACCGGCGATGCGATTACACCTGTTCTTGCTGAACTCAAGAAGCGCGAATTCGTTGCAGTGGGTTGGCGCGGGGGATTAATGAATCTCGAAGATGAATGGCGCAGCGTTGATGACAAGGGCGCTGGCGAAGTCGATGTTCTCTTTAGCTACTTCATCGCGATGCACCGCGAAGATGCACTAGCAGCTCGTGGATTCAGTAATCGCGCGCTCTATTACCGCAACGCAGATATCGAATTTTCTCTCAACTTGCGCCATTCAAATGGTCGCTTGCTTCAAATGGATTTACCGCTTGAGCAAGATCGCCATCACGGTTATCACGACACAGACCCTGAATATCGCGATGCTCAATCGAAGAAGAATTACGACCGCATTCTCGAGCGCTTTAGAGGCAAGACTGCAATCTTGAGCCCTCGCAGGTAGCCTTAGAACATGGCCCATCTCCGCGATTACACATCACTGCGTGTAGGTGGCCCTGCAAAGAAGTTTGTTGAAGTCGGCACCGAAACCGAAATCATTGCAGCGATTGAAGCAGCAGGAGATACACCGATTCTCATCATTGGTGGCGGCACCAATATTCTCGTTGCAGATACCGGCTTTGAAGGTACGGTTATTCGAATTACAAGCCACTCAATCCAATCTGAAATCGATGCGTGCAGCGGAGCAACGCTCACAATCGGTGCAGGCGAAAACTGGGATGAATTTGTTGCAACCACATTAGAACGTGGCTTTGCAGGACTTGAAACTCTCAGCGGAATCCCTGGCACTGTCGGTGCGGCACCTATTCAAAATATCGGCGCCTACGGCCACGAAGTATCTGAGTTCATTACCCGAGTGCGCACATATGATCGCCAAGCAAAGGGCCTTAAGACATTTACCAATGCTGAATGCGACTTCTCGTATCGCAATTCGCACTTCAAAGCGCATCCTGGTCGTTACGTCGTACTCGATGTGCAGTTCAACCTTCGCCAAGGCGAAATGACTACTGCAATTACTTATGCAGAACTTGCAAAGAAGCTAGGTATCGAAGTTGGCGAGAAGGCACCAATTGGTGCAACCCGCACAGCGGTGCTCGAACTTCGCGGTGCAAAAGGAATGTTGCTCAACCCAAGCGATCGTGACTCATGGTCTGCCGGATCTTTCTTTACCAACCCGATTGTTTCGAAAGAGATTGCTGCAAAACTTCCTGAAGGCGCACCACAGTGGCCGACTTCCGATGGCATGGTGAAGACAAGCGCTGCATGGCTCATTGAAAATTCAGGAGTACATAAGGGCGATAGCCATGGTGGTGCACGCGTTTCAACTAAACATGTTCTTGCGCTGACAAATGCAGGGAATGCGACTGCTACAGATATTGCAGAGTTAGCAAAGAGTGCTCAGCAGAGCGTCTTCGAGAAGTTTGGAATTACTCTCGAAGCCGAAGTAAACCTTGTGGGAATTACCCTTTAAATTACTCTGAAAGTAATTTCTTAATTCGGCCGATACCTTCGACGATATCTTCATCGCTTGTTGCGTATGAGAAACGTAGGTATCCAGAAGGACCGAAAGCTTCGCCAGGAACGGCCGCTACTTCAACTTCATCCAAGATGATTGTTGCAAGCTCTGCAGAAGTATTGGCCACCTTGCCGCGAATAGTCTTTCCAAGCACACCCTTGACTGATGGATACACATAGAAAGCGCCTTGCGGAGTCGGGCATTCAAATCCTGGAATCTCGTTAAGGAGATCAACAATCAACTTACGGCGACGGTTAAATGCTTCCCCCATCTTGTGAACAGCATCAAGGTTGCCGGTAAGGGCTGCAATCGCTGCGCGCTGTGAAACGTTAGAAACGTTTGATGTGAGGTGTGACTGCAAGTTCGTTGCTGCCTTAATGACATCCTTTGGACCGACCATCCAGCCCACACGCCAACCTGTCATTGCATAAGTCTTTGCAACACCGTTGAGGATGATGCATGTATCTGCAAGTCCTGGAACTAATACAGGAAGTGAAGGCGCTGTCGCACCGTCGTAGAGCAAGTGCTCGTAAATTTCATCGCAGATAACCCAGATGTTGTTCTTGAGCGCCCATTCACCAATTGCCTTTGATTGTTCAGGTGTATAGACAGAACCTGTTGGGTTCGATGGAGAACAGAACAACAAAACCTTTGTCTTGGGTGTGCGAGCAGCTTCAAGCTGTTCGACTGTTACAAGATAGTTCTGTGTTTCATCTGCAAATACTTCAACGCTCTTTCCGCCTGCAAGTTTGATTGCTTCTGGATATGTAGTCCAGAAAGGGGATGGAAGGAGAACTTCATCGCCTGGATCAACAATGGATGCGAATGCTTGATAGACAGCTTGCTTTCCACCGTTGGTAACTAGAACCTGATCAACGGTGATGTCGTAGTTGGAGTCGCGCTTTGTCTTATCGACGATCGCTTGGCGAAGTTCTGGCAGACCTGGTGTTGGTGTGTAGCGATGGTTTGCAACAACTTTCGTTGCAGCCGCAGCTGCTTCAACGATGTAATCAGGAGTTGGAAAATCTGGTTCGCCAGCGCCAAAGCCGATTACTGGTCGACCAGCTGCCTTGAGCGCCTTTGCCTTTCCATCTACTGCCAAAGTGGCTGATTCTGCGATTGCTGCGATTCGTGCGGAGATTCTGCTCATGAGCGAAGTCTGCACCATGGGCCACATCTCTAGCACGCTCAAAACTAGGCCTAAATACAAGGGCGGGATTTAGCCGGTTTTACTCTGGAAGGCCCCTGCCCTTACACTTCGACGCTCACGATGAATTTCTTCCTCGCCTTGGCGCGCCTGAAAATTCGTCGCGAAGGGCAGTAGCTCAATTGGCTAGAGTTGCCGTCTCCAAAGCGGCCGGTTGGGGGTTCGAGTCCCTCCTGCCCTGCAA
>WLKV01000108.1 GCA_009701085.1 Actinomycetota bacterium
CAAGTTGCTAATGCACTTGCTGTTGCCTCTGTTGCAACAGTCTTAGGTTTCTCACTCGATCAGATTGCCAGTGGCCTTTCCACCGCTGAATCACACGCCAAATGGCGCATGGAGATTCATGAACTTCCATCTCTCGTTCTTATCAACGATGCCTATAACGCCAGCCCAGAAGCGATGGCAGCAGCCCTTCAGACTCTGGTCCTCTTCGCGCAAGAGCGCGGGGGAGAGTCGTGGGCCTTTGTAGGAAAAATGAATGAACTCGGCGAGTCATCAGATGCCGATCATGCAGGTATTGGCACCCTAGCCTCAGAACTTGGAATCGATCACTTGGTCTGCATTGGAGCCCCACAGTACGGAGCGAAGATTGCACAAGGTAGCGCAACCACTGTTCATCTCTGCGCCGATAAAGCTGAAGCACTCACTGTTGCAGCACATTTCAATCCTGGAGATGTCGCTTTGGTAAAGGCTTCACGATCAGAGAAGTTAGAAGAGTTGGCAGATTCCATATCTGCGCAGTGGATGCATAAGATTGAAGAGATGAAAGAGAGTGAAGAGAACGCATGAAGCTAATTTTGATTGCCGGAGCTCTCGCTCTCTTCTTATCTCTCTTTGGAACTCCCGCACTTATTAAGGCGCTTGCTCGTCGTGGCTACGGTCAGATCATCCGCGATGATGGTCCATCTACACATCACACCAAGCGCGGAACCCCCACTATGGGCGGCATCATCATTATCTTTGCATCACTTGTTGCCTATCTCGTTGCACATGCGGTGACACAGAAATCGATCTCCACATCTGCAGTTCTCATTCTCGGTCTCGTCATCTGCCTCGGATTTGTTGGCTTCCTCGATGACTACATGAAAATTTCTCGTCAAAACTCTCGTGGAATCAGCGGCAAGCAGAAGATCTTGGGGCAAGTACTTTTCGCCTCACTCTTTGGATATCTCGGAACACGTTTCCCCGATAAAGATGGGCTCACTCCTATCTCGCAAAATCTCTCCACTCTTCGCGACACCAGCATCACGTTAGGCGTCGTCCTTGTCGTCATTTGGATTGCGCTCATGGTTACTGCAACCAGTAATGGCGTTAATCTCACCGATGGACTTGATGGATTAGCAACGGGTGCATCAGTGATGACCTTCTTAGCATTTGTTCTCATCGGTGTGTGGGAATTTGGTCAGAGCTGCGCAGTTGCGGCATCCAGTAATTGTTACAACGTTCGAGATCCGCTCGACCTTGCAGTTCTTGCTGCAGCATTTGCCGGAGCCTGCACTGGTTTCTTATGGTGGAACGCATCGCCTGCAAAGATCTTTATGGGAGATACCGGCTCACTTGCCCTCGGTGGTGCACTTGCAGGACTTGCAGCATCTCTTCGCGTTCAACTTCTTCTTATTCCACTCGGTGGCCTCTTCGTCATTATTACTCTCTCGGTTGCGCTCCAAGTCATCTATTTCAGACTTACTGGTGGAAAGCGCCTCTTCAAGATGGCGCCACTTCAACATCACTTTGAACTGATGGGATGGGGCGAAGTCACAATCGTTCTTCGATTCTGGATTATCGCTGGTTTGAGCGTCGCACTCGGTCTCGGACTCTTCTACACACAATGGGTAGCAAGCTAAAACTCCCATGGCACAAGCTCTCTACACACACCTCGATGGCAAGCGCATCCTTGTCGCAGGTGCAGGTGTTACTGGAACAGCATGTGCGCGCGCACTAGAAAAACGTGGATCACTCGTCACTATTGTTGATGAGAAGGTAACTGCGCTCGAAGGATTCAAGGTAATCAATCCTGCGGCAGTTAATTTCTCCAACTTCGATCTCCTACTTGTCTCACCGGGGTGGCGCGAAGATCACCCAGTAGTTCTTGCAGCTCGCACAGCGCGCATCGCACTTATTAACGAGGTAGATCTTGCCTGGAGCTTTAAGCCAGCGAACCAGAGGTGGATCGCGCTGACGGGCACCAACGGAAAGACAACAACTGTCGAACTTGCTGCAGCCATGCTGCGTAGCGGTGGAATCGCCGCAGTCGCATGCGGCAATGTCGGAACAACTGTGATTGAAACAGTTGAGTCAGATGAGAAGTACGACATCCTCGTTCTTGAACTTTCATCGTTCCAACTGCACTGGCTTGAAGATGCCCAATTTGTCTCTTCGGCAATCCTCAATATCGCTGAAGATCATGTCGACTGGCATGGCACCTTCGATGCATATGCACAAGCAAAGATTTCACTCCTCGATAAATCAATGACAGCAATTCTCAATGCCGATGATGGAGAAATCGTCTCTCGCACAACCCATTGGCAAGGTCGCAAAGTCTTCTTCTCCCTCGATACTCCAGCGCCCGGCGAAATTGGAGTAGTTGAAGAACTGCTTGTTGATCGTGCATTTGTCGCAGATCCTCAAGAAGCTGCGATGTTCTCTGAACTCGTAGAAGTCACACCCACGGTTCCTCACAACGTTTCCAACGCGTTAGCTGCGGCGGGTCTTGCGCGTACAGCGGGGGTGAGCCACGAAGCTATTCGAACAGCGATTGCAGAATTCACTCCTGGTCGCCACCGCATCGAACAGATTCTTGAACGCGATGGCATTACATGGGTAAATGACTCCAAGGCCACCAATCCACATGCAGCGTCTGCCTCCATCATGTCAGCGCTTTCGGTGATCTGGATCGCCGGCGGTCTTGCAAAGGGCGCAACAATGGGAGAACTTGTAGATCGCATTAAATCTCGCGTACGTGTTGCAATTCTTATCGGCGAAGATCGCGAACTGATCGCTTCCGAACTCAGCACACGTGCTCCTCACATTGAAATAATCCGCATTGATACTCCTGCTGAATACAGCAAAGGCGGCGATAACAATGGGCTGATGGAGTCAGTAATTCGTACTGCGAAAGAGCGGGCAATGTCGGGGGATACCGTCCTTCTTGCACCAGCGTGCGCATCGATGGATCAATTCATTTCCTATGGCGACCGCGGTGATCGCTTTAGAGCAGCAGTAGAAAAGGTAGTTCGCGATGGCAACTAAGACTCAAGAGCGTTTCCTCGCGAAACCTGTCAATCATCTCTATATGTTGTTGGTCAGCGCTGGAGCCCTTACCTTCCTCGGCCTCATCATGGTCTTCTCGGCATCTTCCATCCACGCAATTGACACACAAGGCAGCGCAATCTCCATCGTCTTGCGCCAGCTTCTCTTTGTTGCAGTCTCGATACCCCTGGCAGGTTATCTCTCCAAGCTGCCGCTCGTTCGATGGGAATTTATTGGTCGCATAGGGCTCATTCTCTCTATCGCCCTTCTTGCTCTTCTCTTTATTCCAGGTCTTGGTAAGACAGTTAATGGAAATACCAACTGGATCAATCTCAAAGTAGTCGATGTACAACCCAGCGAATTTGCAAAGCTACTCATGATTTTGTGGGCGAGTTATCTTCTCGCTCGCAAAGAGAGCAACGGACGTCACAACACTAACGTCGTCAAACTGATCGCTCCTGGTTTTCTCATCATCATGATGATGATTATGTATGGACACGA
>WLKV01000109.1 GCA_009701085.1 Actinomycetota bacterium
ACTGGCAATGCAGTAAGTGAACCCGCGCCGTTTGCGTCGCTCAACTTTGCAGCACGCTCTAGCAAGCGGCTGTGTAGGTAGAACACGTCTCCTGGGTACGCTTCGCGACCTGGTGGACGGCGAAGAAGAAGTGAGACTGAACGATATGCCTCAGCCTGCTTTGAAAGATCATCAAAGACGATAAGAACGTGCTCGCCGTTGTACATCCAGTGCTGACCAATTGCAGAACCGGTGTAAGGAGCGAGGTACTTAAAGCCTGCTGGATCTGATGCAGGAGATGCAACGATTGTTGTGTATTCCATTGCGCCAGCTTCTTCAAGAGCACCCTTAACAGATGCAATTGTTGAACCCTTCTGACCAATCGCGACGTAGATGCACTTAACCTGCTTCTTCTTATCGCCAGTGAGCCAGTTTTCGCGCTGGTTAATAATTGTGTCGATTGCAACTGCAGTCTTACCAGTCTGACGGTCACCAATGATGAGCTGACGCTGTCCACGACCGATTGCTGTCATCGCATCGATTGCCTTGATACCTGTTGCCATTGGCTCCTTAACAGGTTGACGCTGTACTACTGAGGGAGCCTGAAGTTCTAGTGCACGACGTGCGTCAGGCTTAATTTCGCCCTTGCCATCGATTGGTCGACCAAGAGGGTCAACAACGCGACCGAGGAATCCGTCGCCGACAGGAACAGAGAGAACTTCACCTGTACGACGTACAGATGTTCCTTCTTCAATGCCTGCGTAATCGCCCAAGATAACAACACCGATTTCGCGCACGTCGAGGTTAAGTGCGAGACCTAGTGTTCCGTTCTCGAACTGAAGTAGTTCGTTTGCCATTGTTGAAGGAAGTCCTTCAACGCGAGCGATTCCATCGCCTGCCTGGCTAACTGTTCCGACTTCATCACGAGCCGCGGTGCCTGGATCGTATGACTTAACGAAATTCGCTAAGGCATCCCGAATTTCATTCGGTTGGATCTTGAGCTCTGCCATGAGTTTCCCCTTTATTTCCTGTTTATTTATTTCCTGATAGCGCGCGTCCGGCGCTAGCAAGTCGATTTGAAACACTTCCATCTACGAGTTCATCTGCAAACTTGACCGATACGCCACCAAGAATTGATGGTTCGACCTCGATATTGACACGGATTGGCTGGCCAACCTGCTTCTCAATCGCTGCTGCAAGACGTGACTTTTGAGCATCTGTAATAACTGATGCCACGCGAATTACCGCGATTAAACGATTACGACGATTAGCTAGCCCAAAGAGATAGTCAGCAAATGCCGCTTCAATGCTACGCCCGCGAAGGCTTGATACAAGAGCAACTGCGAGTTTCACAGTTGATGAAGATGCCTTCTTTGAAAGTACTTCGGAGATAAGCGCTGACTTCGCTTCAGGTGTTCCAGTACCTACGAGAGCCTTACGCAATTCGAAGTTGTCGACAACGAGCTGTGATGTCTCAAAGAATTCATCTTCTACGCGATCGAGTTCATTGTTGAGGTTTGCAGCAGATGCTTCAGCTTCAATCGCGAGCTGCTCGAGTACATGCACTAGGTCTCCTGCAGCTGACCAACGAAGTGTTGATACATCTGTGAGTATTTCTAGAGCGGAAGCTGCGAGTGACTTTGCAAAGAGATCCTTAACGAGTGCGCCCTTTGAGGCTGCATCGCGTGATGGATCGGCAAAGGCGCGGCGGATTGAAGTGTTCTTTGAGAGAACATCAGCTGCAAAGAAGAGTTGAGTTGAGAGCTCAGATGCGGATGCAGCAGTTGCGCCCTTGACGGCAGCATCGAGCTTCGCTCTAGCAGCCACGAGTGACTGACGGCTGCTTCCTCCGAGGTGGATTCTCATTCTCTTCTTTCTTCTCTGTTACTTTCTTGGACTTACTTAGACTTTTCGAGATCTTCGATGAAGCGTTCCACGATCCGTGATTGACGGGCCTGGTCATCGAGAGCTTCTCCGACAATCTTTGATGCGAGTTCAACTGCAAGCGCACCGACTTCATTACGAAGTGATGTGATTGCTTGCTGGCGCTCTGCCTCAATAGATGCGTGGGCAGTCGCAGTAATGCGTGCTGCTTCTTCTTGAGCTTTAGTGCGAAGCTCTTCGAGAATTGCTGCGCCTTGAACGCGAGCTTCTTCGCGAAGCTTTGATGCTTCACCTTGTGCTGATGAAAGCTGCTCGTTGTACTGAACGAGTGCGCGCTGTGCTTCTAGCTGCGCCTTCTCAGCACGTTCGATACCGCCTTCGATGGCTTCGGTGCGCGCTGTGAATGCTTTTTCAAACATTGGCACAACTGCCTTGCGAAGCACGAGGAATAGCAAGGTGAAAGCGATAGCACCGACAACTAGCTCTGCTGTGTGCGGAACTAGTGGGCTTGCTGCTTCTTCCCCACTAAGCAAATTAAATGAGCGCATTTTTACCCTAATTAATCTTTATTGATTAGAGAACGAATGCGAGGACGAGACCGAAGAGTGCAAGTGCTTCAGCGAGCGCGAATCCGAGGAACGCGATTGGCTGGAGAACGCTACGTGCTTCTGGTTGACGAGCTACGCCGTTGATGTACGCAGCGAAGATCATTCCTGTTGCAATTGCTGGACCAATTGCTGATAGGCCAAAACCGACCAGGTTGAGTGTGCCTGTCATTTTTTCTTACCTTTCGTTAGGTGTTTCCGTTAGTGCTCGTCGGCAAGGGCGCCGGCGATGTAGAGAGCTGTGAGCAGGGTAAAGATGTACGCCTGTAGGCATTGCACCATAAATTCAAAGAATGTCAGGGCAATACCAAATGCAAATGAGAATGGGCTAAATAGCTTCATGATCAGATGTGAATCATGCATCATGTAGTCACCACCCATAATGAATACGAGCAACAACAAGTGGCCCGCGAACATATTTGCAAAGAGACGAAGTGAGAGCGTCAGTGGACGCACAATGAAGAAGGTTGCAATTTCAATCGGAGTGAGCAAGATATAGACAGGCTTTGGTACACCTGGCATAAATGCAATCTCCTTGAGGTATTTGAGGAACCCCTGCTTGCGAATACCTACGTAATGGAAGACGAAGAATGTAAAGATCGCCAAGACATATGGGAAAGCCACATGTGACATCGCTGGGAATTGCAGCAACGGAATGATTCCGAAGATGTTATTGGTAAGAACAAAGGTAAAGAGTGTGAAGAGATACGGCACGAAGCGCATGAAGTCGTGGCCGATGACATCGCGAGCAAGGTCATTACGCACAAATGCGTAGACGCTTTCTCCAGCGAATTGAAGCTTCGAAGGCACTACAGCTGCCTTGCGTGAAGAGAGAATAAAGAAGACTGAAACGAGAATTACTGAGAGAAATACGAGAAGAACTGGCTTTGTGAACCAAGAAACTGATTCGAAGATTGGGGGGAGGTTGAAGTCGTTTGTACTAGGTGGGACGAATCCATCACCTTCTGCGTGTAAGTTACTTAACGCGCGCACACACACTCCTTGAGAGATAAAAGGGCTTATAGACCATTCGCTGGGGAAGCGGTAAAGCAGG
>WLKV01000011.1 GCA_009701085.1 Actinomycetota bacterium
CGTTCTCTACGTATTGGAAGCAAATCCACGTGCCTCGCGTACGGTTCCGTTCGTCAGTAAAGCAACAGGTGTGCCACTTGCAAAAGCTGCTGCCCGAATCTCTCTCGGTTCTTCCATCGCCCAGTTGCGAGAAGAAGGTCTACTTCCCGCTGAAGGTGATGCAGTAGCAAAGGGAATCAGCGTGAAGGAAGCAGTTCTTCCATGGAATCGATTCCGTCGAGCTGATGGTCGTGGTGTTGATGCTGTACTTGGACCAGAGATGCGTTCAACAGGTGAAGTCATGGGTATCGCTGCAACATTTGGTGAGTCCTATGCCAAATCACAGATCAGCTCCTTTGGACCCCTACCCAAATCTGGAACAGTCTTCATCTCACTTGCAGATAAGGATAAGAAACACGGTATAGCTCCTGCACAAGGTTTATCTGCGCTCGGATTCCGACTGTTAGCAACTGATGGGACTGCCTCTTATCTTCTGGAGCATGGAGTTTCCACGGTGGTGGTGCGCAAGAACTCACAAGGAACTGGACCGATGGGCGAGAAGACGATTGTCGAGATGCTCAATGCCGGTGATATCGATCTCGTGATCAATACGCCAGTAGGCCGCGGAACGCGTGCTGATGGTTGGGCAATTCGTACCGCCGCAGTGCAACGCTCCATCCCGATTATTACGACGACAGCTGGATTTAGCGCTGCAGTCGAAGGCATTAAGGCTCTACAAGCTGGCGAGTTGAGTGTCTCACCTATTCAAGAGTGGTTGAAACGCTAATGGCGACAATCAATAAGAATGCGATTCAACAGGTAGTTACGCTTGTTTCCAATAAGCGAATTGGCGCTTACCATCAGATACTTCTCAACGTTGGTGATGTTGTAAAGAGTTGTCGCCCTGGCAACTTCGTCGCAATCCGAGTCGGTGGAGATTCTTCCAAGATGATTCTTCGCAGAGCGTTCGCTATCTCACGAGTTGCTGATAATTCTCAGTACGGCGGAACTATGGAGCTCATCGTTGCTCCTCATGGTTCCGGAAGTAAGTGGCTCTGCTCTCAACAAGAAGGTGCAGAGATCGACATTATTGCGCCACTGGGTACTGCCTTCGGAATTCCGACAGAGCCAATCAACGCTCTTCTTATTGGTGGTGGTTATGGTTCCGCACCGCTCTTCGGCCTCGCCGATGTACTCAAGAACCGAGGCTGCAAGGTTGATATGTTATTGGGTGCGAGTGTGGGTTCGAAAATTTATGCTCCTATGGAGGGCAAGCGTTCGGTGAACTCACTCAAGATTTACACTGAAGATGGTTCGATGGGAGAGACCGGACGAGTTACCGAGAATCTACTCGACATTGTGCGTGATCGTAATATCGATGTTATCTACTCATGTGGTCCCATGGCGATGCTTTCTGCAATTACTGCATTGGTGGCCGAAACAGACGTCATTCATCAGTGTGCGGTTGAAGAGTCAATGGCCTGCGGTGTTGGAATCTGTATGACCTGTGTTCTGCCAGTTCAGAATGAAGATGGCACAACATCTATGTTGAGATCCTGTATTGATGGTCCCGTGATGGATGGTTCACATGTTCGATGGGATCTTGTTGGCAAAGTTCCCGAGGCTCTCGCATGACGCTTCCTGTAGATATGTCGACGACGCTAGGAAACGCATGGTTTCCAGCACCGCTCTTTACTGCGAGTGGTTGTGCAAGTAGCGGCAAAGAGTTAGCTCAGTTCTTCCCGCTCAATCAGATTGGTGCTGTTGTTACAAAATCGGTGATGAGTAAGCCTCGTCATGGTCGCCCTACGCCTCGTATGGCAGAAACGCCATCAGGGATGCTCAATTCAATTGGTCTTCAAGGCCCAGGTATCGATTCATTTCTTGCTAATGATGTCCCATGGTTACTCGAACAGAAGGCTCGAGTCATCGTATCTATCGCAGGTGAAACAGTTGAAGAGTATTCAACTCTCGCTCGCAAACTACGTTCTGTATCAGGAATTAGCGCCGTTGAAGTCAATATCTCTTGCCCCAACGTGGAAAATCGCGGACTCGTCTTTGCCTGCGATCCCGACGCATCTCGTCGTGTCATCGATGGAGTACGTAAGACAATTGGCGGAGATCTTCCGATCATCGCAAAGCTATCGCCGGATGTAACAGATTTACCATCTATCGCTCGCGGAGTAGTAGATGCTGGCGCTGACGGACTTGCTCTGATAAATACAGTGCTAGGAATGGTCATCAATATCGATTCGATGCGACCGCATCTGGGTGGGAAAACGGGCGGTCTATCGGGACCTGCAATTAAACCCGTCGCAGTTCGCGCCATCTATCAAGTTCACGCGGCCCTGCCCAAAGTTCCTATCCTCGGTATGGGGGGAGTAGCTTCTGGTCGCGACGCTCTTGAACTTATCTTGGCTGGCGCTTCTGGAGTATCTGTCGGAACCGCCAGCTTTGGAAATCCATCAGCAATTATTGAAATTCAAAATGAGCTTCGCGATCTACTTGCAGCGCGTGGCTTTGCAACGATGCAGCAAGCAATAGGTTATGCACATAGAGAAGAGGCGTGATGAAAGCCCCCATCGTTCTAGCTGTTGATACTCCAGATCTTGAGATTGCAAAGCAATGGGTTTCGGCGACTCATGAATCAGTAAGCGTCTATAAATTGGGTCTTGAGTTCTTTCTCTCTTTCGGTCAAGAAGGTATCCGCGCTATCCAATCTGAGACTGATGCCGATATCTTCCTCGATCTTAAACTCCACGATATTCCTCATACAGTTGAAGGCGCCGCTAAAGCGATAGCAAATTTGAAGCCACGTTTCCTCACAGTGCATGCATCAGGTGGTCGCGCCATGGTGAAGGCAGCAGTGGATGCAGTGCCAGCAACGGATGTCACTGCCGTAACAATTTTGACTTCACTCTCTGAAGAAGATCTCTTTGAAATCGGATATGCAAACCCGGCACTTGAAAGCGCTGTGGCGCTAGCAAAGATGTCGGTGACTGCAGGTGCTCGTGCGATTGTCTGTTCACCGTTAGAGATTGCTGCCATTCGTTCGGCAGTAGGCCCAAACCCCCACATCATTACTCCCGGCGTTCGTCCACTCTCTGAAGTGGGAAGCGATGATCAGAAGCGCACAATGACTCCGAAGGATGCGATTGCCGCCGGTGCTTCATTGGTTGTCATTGGTCGTCCGATTACGAAGGCATGGTCCGAAGGTTCCCAAGCGATGACAACCAAGGCTCGGTCGATCGCTGACGAGATTCTCAACTAGATTTATCCCATGGGCGCACCTCCACAACTCACCCCCGAAGAGCGCGCCCGAGCGCTTGCCAAGGCGAAGGAATCTCGACAGATTCGAGCAGCAATCAAAGCCCGAGTGAAGAGTGGCGAGTTATCTATCTCTGATGTCATCACACACGCACGCGATAACGAAGCGATTGCAAAGATGCGGGTACTTGAACTCGTTGAATCCATGAGCGGGGTAGGAAAGATTCGTGCAAAGTCGATTCTCGAAAGGCTCGACATCTCATTAACTCGCAGAATTCAAGGTTTAGGAAGACATCAGCTGCACGCGTTGGAGAATGAATTCAAGATTCCATCAGCTCTGCTTCCGGGAAAACTCGTAGTCCTCTCTGGTCCTGGTGGCGTTGGAAAGAGCACTGTTGCCAAGGTGTTGAAAGATTCCTCACCATTCTTCGTCAGTATCTCGGCGACAACACGAGCACCACGTTTCAATGAGATTGATGGCGTTGATTATCACTTTTACTCCAACGAAGAGTTCGATGCCGCAATCGCATCGCATGAATTTCTAGAATGGGCCGAGTTTGCAGGTAATCGATACGGAACTCCTCGAAGAGCAGTTGAAGAATCACTTCGCGCAGGAAAGAGCGTCTTATTGGAGATTGAAATCGCTGGAGCCAAGCAGGTAAAAGCAAAGGTTCCAGAAGCGATCCTCGTCTTCCTCGAGCCTCCAACCTGGGAAGAGCTGGTATCTCGTCTCGAGGGCCGAGGTACTGATAGCCCTGAACGCAGAGCAGCTCGTTTGGCACTTGCGCAAGAGGAGATGGCTGCAGCCTCATTCTTCGATAAAGTCCTCATAAATGACCAGGTCGATGGGGTAGTCGCATCCCTGATAGAATTCGCATCTGCCTAACAAGGCTTCTTCACCAACAGAGCAGTCATTGCTACGAAACACAGGAGTACAGATGAGCGCACATATGGATGGCATCACAAATCCACCTATCGACGAACTTCTCGATAAGGCAGGTTCTAAGTACAGCCTTGTTCTTTATGCAGCAAAGCGCGCTCGTCAAATCAACGCGTACTACTCACAACTCGGTGAAGGTCTACTTGAATACGTTGGACCACTTGTTGATACACACGTTCATGAGAAGCCATTGTCAATTGCACTTCGCGAAATTAACGAAGGTCTCTTGACTATTGAAAATCTAGAACCAACTGCTTAATTTTTAGGTAAAACCACCATGCAAGGTTTTGGCCGCGAAGTAATTCTCGGTGTGGGTGGAGGCATTGCGGCATACAAATCCTGTGATCTACTGCGTCGTTTACGTGACCACGGATTTAATATCACGGTTGTTCCCACACCTTCCAGCCTGAACTTTGTTGGATCAGCTACGTGGGAAGCTCTCTCTGGTCGCAAAGTAACCACTGAGGTATTTGAGAGCGTTGAAGAAGTACGCCATGTATCGCTGGCGAAGAAAGCCAATTTCATTATTATCGCTCCAGCCACAGCGGATTTGATGGCGAGAATTGCCGCCGGACGCGCCGATGATCTGCTCACCAATGTAATCCTTGCATCCAGTTCTCCTATCTTGATAGTTCCGGCGATGCATCCGGAGATGTGGAACGACGCAGCAACAAAGGCAAATGTCGCGACTCTGCGCAGTCGTGGTTATCACGTCATGGATCCCGATACCGGTGCTCTAACTTCGGGTGATGTGGGTCAAGGTCGTTTCCCCGAAACTTCTCGTATCCTTGAAGAATTTTCCTCTGTTGTGGGTACCAGCGCAGATCTGCTCGGTAAAAAGGTGTTAGTGACGGCGGGTGGAACCCGCGAAGCCATCGACCCTGTTCGATTTATCGGAAACCAATCATCTGGAAAGCAAGGGTATGCAATTGCTCGTTCTGCCCAGCAAAGAGGTGCCAAGGTAACTTTGATCTCTGCTAATTCAAGCCTTGCCGATATTGAAGGTGTCCGGACTCTTAAAGTTGAGAGCGCACGTCAGATGCTCGAGGCGCTTGAAAGTGAATTTTCTCAGACCGATATATTGGTGATGTCTGCAGCTGTTGCAGATGCACGCCCTTCGCAGGTTGCTGACTCAAAGATTAAGAAGAGCGACTATACAAATATCTCCCTCGTTGAAAACCCCGATATCTTGAAGACCGTTTCATCACTGCGGAAACATCAAATCATCATTGGTTTTGCAGCTGAGACATCAGAAAACCTTCAGATTGCGCAGGAGAAGATGGCTGCTAAAGGCGCCGATATTCTCTATCTCAACGATGTCTCTGGGGGAGATATCTTTAATAGCGAGACTACTCATGGATATATCTTGGCTCGAGGTAAAGAGCCACAGAAGGTGGCGCAGACCACCAAGGACACGCTAGCTCACCAACTACTCGATGAAGCCCTTCTTCAGTTAGGTTAGGACAATGTCAAAACGCCTCTTTACTTCAGAATCAGTGACCGAAGGCCATCCAGATAAGATCGCCGATCAAATCTCCGATGCGATTCTCGATTCACTCTTAGACCAAGACCCTACAAGCCGCGTTGCAGTTGAAACTCTCATCACAACAGGTCAAGTGCATGTTGCTGGCGAGGTAACAACAAACGGTTATGCAGATGTCATGGGGATTGTTCGTGACACAGTCATTGGAATTGGGTACGACTCTTCAGTCAAAGGTTTTGATGGAAATAGTTGTGGAGTTTCAATCTCCATCGGCCAACAATCACCAGATATTGCACAAGGCGTAGACGATGCATTTGAGCACCGCGTTGCATCTGCTGCAGACCCATTAGATCTCCAGGGCGCAGGAGACCAAGGTCTTATGTTCGGTTACGCATGCGATGACACAAAAGAGCTCATGCCGCTTCCTATTTGGTTGGCTCACGAATTGGCCCAGCAACTCTCAAAGGTTCGTAAATCAGGCGCGCTCCCATACCTGCGCCCCGATGGAAAGACTCAGGTCACGATTGAGTACGACGGCGATAAGGCTGTTGCTCTCGATACCGTTGTTATCTCAAGTCAGCATGCAGAAGAGGTTGATGTTGTTAAGCAATTGACCCCTGAAATCATTGCTCAAGTTATCGATCCCGTTCTGGCAAAGATTGATCTTCCTCGCAAAGATATGCGCACTTTGATCAACCCAACAGGTCGATTTGTTATCGGTGGTCCAATGGGCGATGCAGGCCTCACAGGTCGCAAGATCATTGTCGATACATACGGTGGAATGGCTCGCCACGGTGGTGGAGCTTTCTCAGGTAAAGATCCTTCAAAGGTAGACCGCTCTGCTGCTTACGCTATGCGCTGGGTCGCTAAGAATGTTGTAGCGGCAGGACTTGCCCGTCGATGCGAAGTTCAGGTTGCATACGCAATTGGTAAAGCTCAGCCGGTCGGCGTCTTTGTTGAGACATTTGGAACTGAAACAGTTCCTGTTCAGAAGATTCAAAATGCAGTAACAACTGTCTTCGATCTTCGTCCTGCAGCGATTATTCGTGATCTCAACCTCAAGCGCCCTATCTATTCTCAGACTGCTGCTTATGGCCACTTTGGTCGCGAGCTTCCTAACTTCACATGGGAAGCAACCAATCGCGTATCAGAGCTCCAAGCAGCCGTTAAATAGCCGTAGGTTTTAACGCTGTGGCGCTCACGAGGCCACTTCGTCTCAAATCAGAGATAGCGAAGCTCAAAGCTGAAGGAAGCTCATCAGCTCTTCCGATTGCTCGTGTCTGGGTTGATGCAGGCGTCTTTCACCTCGACCAAAGCTACGACTATTTGATTCCAGACAATCTAGCTTCTCTGATTTCAATAGGCATACGCATTCAAGTTCCCTTTCATGGACGTGAAGTTGAGGCCATAGTTTTATCGAGAGAGATCCGTTCAGAATCTCCAGTATTGAAACCCATCTCTAAGGTGATCTCCACACAGAGTGTTGCAACGAAAGAATCGTTAGATCTGATTGCATCTGCGGCCCAGCGGTGGGCTGCCCATCCATTCGACATCATTCGTTCTGCGATTCCACCACGGGTAGCTTCGGTTGATAAGGAGCAGTGGAGTGGATCTGATACTGAAAAGGTTAAATCGAAAGCGCAAAGGCGATACCTCCATATTCCACCAGTGGTTAATCGTTTTGATTACCTGGCCTCGACAATTGAGCGATTAACGAAGAACGGTTCTACTCTTGTTATCGTCCCTGATACCCGTTCAGTGCAGCGCCTTCTGGCGCGTATCCCACAGGCAATCGTCCTCGATTCTGCTCTGGAGCGGTCCGAACGGTATCGAAATTTTTTAAAGAGTCGATATGGCACAAGTCAGATTGTGATTGGAACTCGAAGCGCAGTTTTCGCCCCCATAGTGGATCTATCCTCGTTAATCGTTCTTGATGAAGGTTCTGAGCTCAACTACGAAGTGCGTTCTCCAGGTTGGAATGTTCGCGATGTGGCGATTCTTCGCGCAATGAAGTCTGATCTCAACCTAACCTTCGTCGGATATTCACCAAGTTCTGAAGTTGCGCGGCTGATTGAGAATAAATGGATTGAGTTCTCGAGCGCCAAATCTAGGGTAGATGTTTCTGCCTTTCCACAATCCCACGGTGAGTTGATACCAAGCCGTCTCGTCAGTGAAATCCGTAAAGCGATGAGTTCAGGACCCATCCTCTTTCTTGCGCCGCGCAAAGGTTACGCTCAGGCAATTGTCTGCGCGAAATGCAAGAATGTTGCACTCTGCGAATGCGGTGGAAAGTTGCTCAAAAGAAGTTCGCAGTCACTTCTTGAGTGCACCATCTGTGCCAAGGCTCATGCAGAGTGGAGATGTACGTGGTGCCAAGGTTCGACTCCTTACCTCATGGGTCGCGGTAGCGATCGCTTCGCCTATGAGATTGGCGCTGCATTTCCTGGTCTTCACATAGTGCAGTCAACCGCTGAAATGTTGGTGGAGAGTTTTGAGGAATCAAAGGGGCTGGTTATTGCAACCCCGGGCGCAATTCCGCAGACCCATAATGGTTACTCTCTTGTTGTTGTTCTAGAAGCTGAGCGATTCTTTATGCAGGCAGATATCAGAGCTCACGAACGTGCTCGCGAATTGTTCTTTTCGACTGCCGCCTTGGCATCACAGGCCGGGAGAGTTGCCTTAGTGATGTCGATTGATCACCCTATTATCGGCGCACTTTCCGCATGGAAGCCTTCTTTAATCTCCCAACGTGAATTGAGAGAACGCCTCGAAGTAAGTCTGCCACCATTCACACGAGCGGTTACATTAGATATTTCAAACTCTGAATCGCAGTCGCTTCTTCGAGGGCTAAGAAAATCCCAGGAAGAAGGTCGTCTTCCAGAATCAACTCAACTGCTTGGTCCCACACAACTCAAGGGCGAGATTGATCGGATAGTTGCACTCACTCCCTTGATTGATGGTGAAGCACTTATCGGGTTGCTTCATGAATTCCAACGTCGCCGTAGCTCGTCGAAGAAGGCTCTCGCAACAATTCGCATCGATCCTTATTCGCTCTCTCGATAGTAGGATAGGAACATGTCCATTATGCCGATTCGCCACTTTGGCGATCCAGTACTTGTGACGCCCGCTGCCAATGTGATCGACTTCGATAAAGAGCTTCGAGTTCTTGTGAAGGACCTTACCGATACGATGCTCGATGCTCCAGGTGCTGGTCTTGCAGCACCTCAGATTGGGGTTCCACTTCGCGTCTTTGTCTGGGATGTTGATGAAGCACTGGGACATCTCATCAACCCCACACTTGATCTGAGTGAAGATCTACAGGACGGTGATGAGGGTTGTTTAAGTTTTCCTGATCTTGTCTATCCGACACCGCGGGCTTTTCGAGCAGTTGCGAAGGGCTTTAATATGCATGGAGAACCCATCACTGTAGAAGGAACCGAACTCCTCGCACGAGCTTTGCAGCATGAAACGGATCATCTCAATGGGATTCTCTTTATCGATCGCCTCTCAGAAGAAGATCGTAAATTGGCTATGAAAGAGATTCGTGAATCCGACTGGTTCGGTATGGCCAATTCATCTGGATTCGAACCACAAATCAAAGTTTCACCGCACGATCCTTTCGGTAGAGGGCTCTAATTGAAGATTGTTGTGGCGGCGACGCCCGATGTTGCTATCCCAACCCTTGATTGGCTGCGCAGTTCAGATCATCAATTGATCTCTGTGATCACGCAACCCGATCGACCAGCAGGGAGAGGGCGCGCACTCAAGGAGTCCGTGATCTCTGAGTGGGCGAGAGAGAACAATATTCCTTGTTCTAAACCAGAATCAGTGACAGAGACCGGTTCGTTGATTAAAAGTGCGGATGTACTTCTCACAATCGGATATGGCGTACTTCTTCCTGAAGAGATTCTTACTATTCCCGCACATGGGTGTCTCAATCTTCACTTCTCGTTACTTCCGAGATGGCGTGGTGCTGCACCGGTTCAGCGTGCGATAGAGGCAGGAGATTCCGTTTCCGGAGTTACTGTCTTTCAATTAGATCCCGGTATGGATACTGGACCTATCTATTCAATGAAGCGATTCGCACTTGATGCAGATATTACGAGCGATGAGCTCTTCAGTGAGCTAGGAGTTCTAGGCGTAGAAGCTGTTTCAGATGCGCTGACTGCAATCATGAATGGGGTTCGACCAGAACCACAGAAGAGTGATGGTGCGACACGGGCTCAGAAGATTTCAAAGGAAGAGTGTGAGATTAATTGGGAGCTGGATGCAGCAACAATTTCCCAGAAGATTCGCGCTTTCACATCTGTTCCTGGGGCATGGACACGTTTCCGAGGCGAGACTCTCAAGATTGATTCGATTGCTATCTCACAAGTGCGTTTTGAAGCAGGTTCCTTACATGTCTTGAATAAGGAGCTCTTTGTAGGCACTTCATCAGATGCGATCTCAATAGGTTTTCTCACTCCCGCAGGCAAGTCTCGAATGGATGCAAAGTCCTGGCTCAACGGCGCTCGTGTGACTGATGGTGAATTCTTTGGTTAAAGCACGGAGAGATTCCTTTAAATCTCCCAAACCCGATGCACCTCGCGTCTTGGTCTATGACATCCTCTCTGAGGTAAATCGTCGAGGCGGTTATTCAAACCTTCTCCTTCCACAAGCTCTCGGCGCGA
>WLKV01000110.1 GCA_009701085.1 Actinomycetota bacterium
GCAACGGCAAGCCGAGACCTTGAAGAAATCGGCGCAGTCCGCGGGCGTTCTTCATCTGGGGAATCTATCTACAAGATTTCAAATACCGATGATGAATCCATCTCTCGCACTATGCCGGTGCCGTCAGATCTCATCATCTCTGTCGAGGCCAGCGGCAATCTCGCAGTGGTCCGGACCCCACCCGGGGGAGCGCAGTTGCTTGCAAGCTCACTCGATCATTCTGGAATATCTGAAATTATCGGCACTATTGCAGGTGACGACACGGTTCTCGTTGTATCGAGAAAAGCGACCGGTGGAGCCCAACTCGCGAAAGAATTGCTCGCTTACGGTGGAATCAAAAGAAGTGGAAGAGGTAGCAAATAATGGCGCTCTGGGGCGGACGTTTTTCTGAAACACCAGCTGATGCTGTCTTCGCACTCTCTCGTAGCGTTCACTTCGATTGGAGACTGGCGCCTTACGACCTGCGCTCTTCGCTTGCGCACCTAGCGGTTCTGCAATCCAGCGGCTTACTCGAAGATGCAGTCGCCGAGCCTATTCGCGGGGCTTTGAAAGAGCTCATCTCTGAAGTCGCATCAGGGAAATTCATCGCAAACGATGCTGATGAAGATGTACATAGCGCTCTCGAACGTGGATTAACTGAGAAGTTGGGCGCCATTGGAGGCTCTCTTCGTGCCGGTCGTTCACGTAATGATCAAGTAGCAACCGATCTTCGTCTCTACGCAATAGATCACATGATTGAAGTCGCTCAACAGATCTTGGCGCTGCAAAACGCACTTATTGCAAAAGCTTCTGAATATGGTGATGCACCAGCACCTGGTTTTACGCACTTGCAGCATGCTCAGCCGGTTCTCTTCGGCCATGAGATTGCGAAGCATGTACAAGGTTTTTCTCGCGATCTCGATCGCATCCATGATTGGCTAGATCGCGCACTGGTTAGTCCGTTGGGATCTGGCGCACTCGCTGGTTCATCACTTCCGCTTTCACCTGAAGTAACTGCAAAGAACCTTGGCTTTACATCAAGTGCGGCAAATTCTATTGATGGCGTATCCGATCGGGACTTTGTTGCTGAAGCTCTCTTCATTCTTTCAATGGTTGGCATTCATCTTTCTCGCATCGGCGAAGAATGGTGCATCTGGGCAACAACTGAATTCGGTTGGGCGAAAGTTGCAGATGCCTATTCAACTGGTTCATCAATCATGCCTCAGAAGAAGAATCCAGATATGGCAGAACTTGCTCGCGGAAAAGCGGGGCGCTTAGTTGGAAACCTCACTGGAGTTCTCACCATGCTTAAAGGTTTGCCTTTCGCATACAACCGCGATCTCCAAGAAGATAAAGAACCTCTCTTTGATTCCATCGATACCGTGCTTCTAGTTCTTCCTGCAGTGACAGGAATGGTTGCAACAACAGATTTCGATCGCGAGAAGATGGCGCTTGCCGCTCCTCTCGGATTTTCGCTCGCAACAGAGATTGCAGATTACTTAGTTCAGGCAAAGGTTCCATTTGCCCACGCTCATGAAGCCGCCGGGAAGTGCGTTGCAATGTGCGAAGCTTCAGGGCGCCAACTCCATCAATTAACTGACGAGGAGTTTGCATCGATTCATCCATCGCTCAAGGGCGATGTGCGTGATGTATTGACAGTCAATGGTGCACTTGAATCGCGCACAACTGTGGGTGGCACTTCACCCTCATCCTTTAAGCAGCAGATCAAAGAGTCGACAGCAATTACTGCGGCCTACTCGAAAGAATTCACCGACAAGGCGAAGGCCTTCTCAGAGATGATGGGTGCGTGAAAAACGATATGACTGACCTAATCGATGACCTCAAATGGCGCGGGCTTATCTCGCAGACCACCAATGAAAAAGAGCTTCGTGAAGCTCTGAAGAAGCCAATTACTCTCTATTTAGGCACCGATCCAACCGCGCCCAGCATTCACGTTGGAAACCTCGTAGTACTTCTCGTTCTCCGCCGTTTTCAGTTGGCTGGCCATCACACTCTTCCGTTGATCGGGGGAGCAACCGGTCTTGTCGGAGACCCCAGCGGAAAGAATGAAGAGCGCACTCTGAATACAACTGATGTTGTTGAACAGTGGGTTCAGCGAATGACTGCTCAACTTTCTAAGTTTATGGATTTCGAAACCAAAGTTAATCCAGCAAGAATGGTCAATAACCTTGACTGGACGGCACCTATGTCAGCAATCGAATTCTTACGCGATATAGGTAAACACTTCAGTATCAATCAAATGCTCAATAAAGATTCGGTCTCTTCAAGATTAGAGAAAGACGGAATTTCATACACTGAGTTTTCATACCAAGTTTTGCAATCTATGGATTTCCTAGAGCTTTACAGAAGCTACAACTGCACTCTGCAAATCGGTGGTTCAGATCAGTGGGGAAATATCACCGCAGGTCTTGATCTTATCCGTCGTGCAGAAGGTGGATCAGCACACGCGCTCACAGTGCCTCTACTGACAAAGGCTGATGGTTCAAAGTTCGGTAAGACTGCAGGTGGTGCAGTATGGATTGATCCTGAAATGACATCGCCTTACGCATTCTTCCAATACTGGTTGAACTCAGATGATAAAGATGTAATCAAGTTCCTGAAGGTTTTCTCATTCAAATCCCGTGCAGAGATTGAAGCACTCGAGAAAACTCATAATGAAAATCCTGGTGCACGTGAAGCACATCGCGAACTTGCGCGTGAATTAACTTCGCTTGTACATAGCCCAGAGATTGCAGAGCGAGTTGAAGCAGCTGCGCGTGCATTGTTCGGACAAGGTGACATCACCGAACTTGATGAGGCAACTTTGTCCGCTGCCCTTGCAGAACTTCCACGTACACAAGTAAAGAGTGGTGAAGAAATTCCGACATGGGTCGATTTACTAGCGGCAACAGGGGTCGTCGACTCCAAATCTGCTGCTCGACGCATTGTCAAAGAAGGTGGCGCATATCTCAATAATGAGAAGATCTCAGGAGAAGATTTCCGCCTCGAAAAAAGCCACTTTTTATGCGGAAAATATGCAGTTTTACGCAAAGGCAAGAGAGACTTGGCTGCAGTCGAGCTTATTTAGTTGGATTTCTACCCCGAAAAACCTCGCTTTTTACGCATAAAAGTGGGGTTTTTTCGTATTTCACCTTGAATCGACCATTTCAGGGTGATCGCCAGGACCCCGATTTGACCTGTATGGGGGAGCCACCTATAGTTACGCTCCTTGCTGTGGAACGGACACGAAAGTGGTCGTACAGCATTTCCTCCAGATTAAGGCCATTACCGCCGTTTTGACGTGCGCGTAGCCATGGACTAGATTTGGCGGTCTGCCCTGAAAAGTGGAAGAGATTCCGCAAAGCAGTGCGCATCCGTACCTTGAGAACTCAACAGCGTGCCATAAGTCAATGCCGAGAAGGCTTACTTTGTTGTGCAAACAACTAGTACCTTCTCAAATAAATACTTCAATGAAGTATGTACCAGACACTATTTATAGCGTCTGGAAATACTCGTTGATTTCCTTTGGTAA
>WLKV01000111.1 GCA_009701085.1 Actinomycetota bacterium
CGATGAGACACCGAGGTCGAAGAGAGCGCCATTAATGTGGCTATATCCAAAGCCTTCTACAACGCTAGAAATTTGGTCGAAGACGCAATGTGCTGTCTTGAGGCGATCTGCATAAGGTGCAAGGCGCTTGGTTGCGCGCTCTAGAGCAATTTCATCGCGATCGATTCCAATAACAGTAAGGTTTTCAAAACGTTGCAGGAGAGCTTCTGTATGTCCACCAAGACCAAGAGTTCCATCAACGACAACAGGATTTGAGGAAGCGAGAATTGCAGGAGCGAGCAGATCGACACAGCGATCGCGCATTACAGATATATGTTGCATCTTCTCCCCCGTTCTCGTGCTTCATGTCTTGCTCTGTTGTGCAAAAACTTCGAGCGCTCATCTCTGGTCACCGCCGGCCGACGGATCTTTTTCAGTAGCGACGCCGGGGAAGGGGCGCCGCTGCCGGCCTAACATGAATGGAAAGGTCGGCGGTGGCCACAAATGAGCGCTCTATGTAGTTGTGTTCTGCGGTCGTGCTATTTAGTTGTTTTAAATGTTTTTTGCTGATGTTCTAAAAAAGTCCCGGAAAAACTTCTTCGGAGACATCAGCAAAACTCTTTTCGCGATCGGCGAGGTATTCGTTCCATGCAGCGCTATCCCAGATTTCAACGCGAGTATTTGCGCCGATAACAACGCACTCTTTTTCTAGGCCCGCATATGTGCGAAGACCTTGTGGGATGGTGACGCGACCTTGGCGGTCAGGAATTTCATCGTGGGCGCCTGCAAACATCACGCGCTGGTAATCGCGAGCGCTCTTTGCAGTCACTGGGGCTTGACGCAACGTCTCAGTGATCGTTGCGAATTCGGCAGCTGGGAAGACATAGAGGCATCGCTCTTGTCCCTTGGTAATAACTAGACCTGATGAGAGATCTTCACGGAATTTGGCAGGAAGGATGAGACGGCCTTTTTCATCAAGGCGTGGTTCGTGTGTGCCTAGAAACATTGTCTTCACCACCCTTCCCCAAGGATCTGAGCGTGAATTCCCCGCTCAATTCCCCACTTTACACCACTTTCCTCCTTTTTACACCACTATCAGCCATTATTTTCCCTATCTCGCCCCACCTCTCCCCACCTGAATGTGGAGTTTTCAGGCATGAAAAAAGCCCCGACCGATGGCCAGGGCTAGAGGGTGTGAAGGCTTACTTACTGGAAGTTACGACGATCCCAACGCTCTTCAAGGCGAGCGCCAAAGGATTTACGGGCGCCCTTAGGACGCGCTGTACGGGTACCGATAGCGCCTACTGAGCGTATGAGGGCCAATACGCCCACGAGAGCTACGAGGAAGCCGAGTACCCCAATAGGAGTTGTCTTAGAGATGAGGCCGCCGAAGATGATGGCGATACCGAGGAGTGTGAGACTACTTCCGAGCAGGATCCGCGGACGAGCTGGGGCAAGTGTTGAGCCACCTAAGCGAGATTCAAGGCGTGGGTCATCTGTGGCCAGAGCTGCTTCCATCTCGGCCAGAAGGCGACGTTCGCGATCGGATAAAGGCATATAGCCAGAATAGAACAGTTCGTAAATACGCGCTACTTACGCTTCATCACTCTCTTTTTCAGGCTTAATCAGGCGTCCTGGGCGCACACTGGCACGTCCAAAGCGGGCTGTCGCCTTATCTATAGCGCTATCTGCTTCTCGCCACCCACGTTCGCGGGCGCCGAGCTCGAGCTGCACAGGGACATCTTCTTGAAGATTGCTGAGGGACACACCGACTAATCGGATGCGGGCACCATCGTTGCGAAGGGCTAAGTACAACTTCTTTACTACTTCATATGTCTCGTGGGTGCTATCGATAGCAAGTGGCAGAGTTTTAGATCGCGTGATGGATGAGAAGTCGGCAAACTTCATCTTCATGGTGATTGTCTTTGCAAAGAGATTGGCATCGCGAAGTCGCGCAGTGGCTTTTTCGGTCATACGTAGGAATTCGCGCAAGATTTCTTCGGGTGAATCGATATCGCGAGAGAAAGTTTCTTCGTTGCCGATACTTTTCTCAGGTTCATTAACAACGACATCGCGGTAATCGCGCCCCCATGCAAGTTCGTAGAGAGATTCACCTGTTGCATCTCCGAGCGCGCGAATCAGCGTGGAGCGCGGAGTATTGGCGATATCAGCAACGGTGTGGAGTCCTAAGCGATCAAGGGATTCGGCAGTCTTCGGCCCTACTCCCCATATTGCGCGCACAGGAAGAGGATGAAGAAATTCGAGGATGCGATCGGATTTGATTTCGAGCATGCCATTGGGTTTGCAATGTTGCGATGCCAGCTTTGCGATGAATTTAGAGGGTGCGATTCCAACGGAGCATGTAATGCCTTCCTCTTTCTCGACTTGTTCGCGAATCTTTGTGGCTATTTCGCGACCTGTGCCAAATAACTTATGGGAACCTGTGACATCAAGAAATGCTTCATCGAGTGAGATGGGTTCAACCAGCGGTGTATAGGAATTAAAGATTGCCATCACGCGTTCGGAAATTTCAGAGTATCTATGGTGTTCAGGTGCGATAAAGATTGCATGGGGCGCCATTCGCTTTGCGCGTCCTACTGGCATTGCAGCTCTGATTCCAAATTTGCGCGCCTCGTAATTTGCTGACAAGACAACGCCACGAACTCCAGCGCCCACGACAAGTGCCTTACCTTTATATTGCGGGTTATCGAGTTCGGCGACAGATGCGTAGAAGGCATCCATATCGACATGCAGGATCGTTGACTCTTCTTTTTCGTCAGCGCTCATATCGCCACACTATCTGCTTGGTTACGCCATTTTTCGTAGGCAAGGCGCAAGTCCCACACTGCTGTTGCGCGGATCGAGATTCCGCGGGCACCAGTACGACGGGTTTCGCCGCGCACCAGAAGAAGTGATGTCGAATAGAGCGTTGATGCATGATCGACTTGTGCATCAGGAAAGAATGTTGAATCGCTGCAGCCATAACCATCATCGAGAGTTAAGAAGATAACGCGGCGACCTGAACGCACCGGTGGAGTTTGCAGTGCGACTTTGACTCCGGCGACCAGCACTGATGATTTGGAACGGTGCGAAAGTAAGTCAGAAGATTTCACAGCGCCGATGGCATTAAGGAAAGGCGCGTAGAAAGAGAGCATGTGTTGAGTGACATCCATGCCTAAGCGTTCGACTTCGCTGCGCACTTTTTCGGCAGTATTCAGCGGTTGTAGACCGCTGCTTTCAAGAGCAGGGGCAGCAAAGCCAAAGGTGAGTTGTGAACCCGGCAAGTGTGCAACCGGTGATTTCTGGAGGTCGCTGAAATGTAGAAGTAAGTCACGTTGATTGGTGTGTACTGAATCAAATGCACCGGTCATGATGAGGTTTTCAGCCACTGGCGCTGATGCACCGGATCTGCGATAAAAATCAGCAAGATCGATATAAGGCTGGCCTGCAATGATGGATGTAATTTCTTTATCCGATATTACTGCAACAGTTGAGAAAGCAATGC
>WLKV01000112.1 GCA_009701085.1 Actinomycetota bacterium
CAGCAAGTGCCTGTAGTTCAGGGGCTTCTGGAGTTGTCCGAGTGCTTTTCACAACCTCAGCGCCGATTCGAGTTTCCACTGTTCCGATGAGGCCGGTATCGCGCCCCACAGCTTCAAAGATTTGATAGAGAAGTGTTGAGACCGTTGTCTTGCCGTTGGTACCTGTGACGCCAATACTTGTGAGATCCCGCGTTGGGTACTTGTAGAGAGATGCCGCTACAAGCGCACCTGCTGTGCGAACATCGGTAACGACAAGCGCTGGAATTCCTGCACAGTGGGCAAGACCTGCTTCATCTGTCAGAACTGCAACTGCACCGCGCTTAACAGCTGCATCAATAAATGTTGCGCCATGTACACGTGCACCAGGGATAGCGATAAAGAGATCGCCTGGTTCGACATCTGTATCGACGTGAGTCACACCTGTAAATGCCACGTTCGCCCCGTGTAGAGATGCTCCTACCAACTGCGCTGCATCTTCGAGCTTCGCAGAAAACGGTGCGAGAGGGCGAATCATTGCTTCTTAGCGCTTACCTGTGTTGCGCGAGCACGAGTGAGCTCTGATTTTGTCAGAGCGACCGGAAGAACTTTTGTTCCGGTTGGTGCAACATGTTCTGATTGAAGAACAAAGGTCATCACCTTTTTAAATACTGGGCCACCAAGAGAACCGCCGTAGTGGCCATTCTTAGGATCCTGCAGAGTCACGCTGATCACGTAGCGTGGAGCATCTGCTGGTGCAAAACCGATAAATGATGCGGTGTATCCGCTGTACTTGCCTGTGTTCTGGTCGTAACGCATCGCAGTACCTGTCTTACCAGCAACGCGGTAGCCAGGAATTGCAGCACTTGGCGCAGTTCCTTGAGCAGAGACAACGCTCTCCATCATGAGACGCAACTTAATCGCTGTATCTTCGCTGACAACGCGAACACTGCTGCGATTAGCAGTTGGCGTGAAGTGTCCTGATGCATCGCTAGTGCCTGCAATAACTGTGGGTGAAACGCGCACGCCATTATTTGCGATTGTTGCAAAGACGCTCGTTGCCTGCATTGCGGTGACTGAGTAACCCTGACCAAATGCAACAGTGGGAGCAGTAGTTCCGGACCAATCTGAAACGACGCGTAAGAGACCACCAGATTCACCAGGAAGTCCTGAACCTGTCTTGGAACCAATGCCGAATTTGGTGAGGTAGTTATAGAGAGTGTCGTGGCTGAGTGTTTCGCCCACTTGGATTGTTCCAGTGTTACTTGAGACTGCAAGAATTCCTGATGTTGTCAGATGTTGCGTCGCATGGTGTTCGTGATCATGGAAAGTCGAACCACCGCGCTTGAGCATGTACGGCACTGTGAAGACTGTTGTAGGAGTAATCGTCTTTTCTTCAAGAGCTGCAGCCATGGTCATGACCTTGCCTGTAGATCCTGGTTCGTAGACATCTTGTACCGAAGGATTGCGCATCAATGAGAGCGCCACATTCTTAGTGTTATTGGGATTAAAGGTAGGCGCTGTTGCATGAGCCACGATTGCGCCAGTCTTTGGATCCATGACAATCACTGTTCCGCTCGTTGCTGCTGAAGATTTCACTGCATCAGCAATCGCCTTTGCTGCAACCCACTGCACATCGCGGTTTATGGTGAGGCGAATATTTGTTCCTGCTTTTGCTCCGATAATTTCGCGCTGTGAACCAGGAATCTCTGCACCGTAACCGCGTGCATAGGAATACTTTCCGGCAGTTCCAGTAATAGTTGAGTTAAGGCTTGATTCAAGGCCGGTTGCGCCAATTCCATCTGCGCGAACAAAGCCAACGAGAGAAGAGATCAACTGACCTGATGGATATTCGCGGATGTAAGAACGTTCTGGGAAGAATCCGATGATGCGCTTATCAAAATGTTCGTTATCGAGGTTCTTGTTGTACTCATAAATTGCTTCAGTCAGCTTGTCCCAGAGCGCTGGGCGACCATTCTTCAGAACGATTGAATACTTACGAGTTCCGGTGATGTTCTCTTGGACATCTGTAACGGTGAGACCAAGGATTGGCGCTACAAAGTTAGCGACGCGTGATGGGTCTGTGATCTGTGTCTGATCCACAACGATGGTGATTGCTGAGACGCTACGAGCAAATGCGATTCCGTTGACATCGGTGATCTCACCGCGTGGTGCAGGAATAAGGCGCGTAGATTGCATTTCATTGGCTGCCTTGCGTTGATAGCTACCGGCCTGCACAACTTGCACGCGGAAGAGCTGGAGGGCAAGGAGTGAGAAGAGAACAAAGATTGCGATAACAAGAATATTGATACGTGATTTAGCAAGGAGCAAATTACCCATTTGCTACCTCGCTCTGTGGTGGAGTCAGATCTAGAAATACTGGAGTCTCGGAAGGACGCATGCCGAGGGCTGTGGCAGCTGCGGCTAAACGCTCAGGTGCTGCATGTGAATCGATGCTGCGGTTAATTGCATCGCGCTGATCGGCAACTGCCTTCGCTTCTGTCTTGAGGTTGGAGAGCGTGAATGCATCTTGAGCGAGCAGAGTGTTAATTCCAAGAAGTGTCAGGAATCCAACTGCGCTGACAACGGTAAGGAACGTTGCAAAGTATTTATGTGTAGCGCGAGCACCTGATGACATTTCAGGAAAGAGACCCGAAATGATTTCAGCTGTGCGTTCTGCAACCTGCTTCTTCGCTTTCGGCGCCGTCTTCTTGGGAGAAGTGCGAGGAGATGAAACTTTGCGGGCAGTTGCTAGAGACATTACGCAGCCACCCTCTCGATTGCACGGAGGCGAACGGAGGCCGAACGTGGATTGGATTCGAGCTCTTCTGCAGTTGGGGTCTCACTTGAGCGGAAGACAAGTGAGAACTTCGCTGCATATTCAGGAAGTTCGATAGGAAGATTTCGCGGAGACTTCGACGTTGAAGCTTCCGCGAAAATTTCTTTCACGATGCGATCTTCAAGAGATTGGAATGACATCACCACGAGGCGCCCACCCACCATGAGAAGATCGAGCGCATCGGGCAGAGCGCGAGTAATTGCACCTAGTTCATCGTTGGCTTCGATGCGAAGAGCTTGGAAGGTGCGCTTTGCTGGATTACCACCGGTGCGACGAGTCGCAGCAGGGATGCTCTCTTTTACGAGCGTTGCAAGTTCAGTTGTTGAGTTGAGAGGCGCCTTTGCGCGGGCTTTCACGATATTTTCAACGATACGTGTTGCAAATTTCTCTTCACCATAAGTGCGAAGAATCTGAACCAACTTGCCTGGCTCGTAGGTATTGAGAATCTCTGACGCTGTAATTCCACGGCTGCGATCCATTCGCATATCAAGAGGCGCATCCTGTGAATATGAGAAACCACGATCGGTTTCATCGAGCTGAATCGATGAGACACCGAGGTCGAAGAGAGCGCCATTAATGTGGCTATATCCAAAGCCTTCTACAACGCTA
>WLKV01000113.1 GCA_009701085.1 Actinomycetota bacterium
CAGGGACACGAGATCATCGTCCCTGCGGACAAGATTGGTTACGTCGAAATCGGCGAGCCAGCTGAGCGCCGCGTCGGTTTCGGCGTTGTGTAAGTGAGCCTGACTTTCGCAGACCTTCCTCTTCGTAAGGAAACAATTGCAGCTCTCGCAGAGCATGGATTTACATCACCCTTTCCTATTCAAGAGATGGTCATGCCTATCGCTCTCGCTGATGGCGATGTCATTGGCCAGGCAAAGACCGGAACAGGTAAGACACTTGCATTCGGTATTCCTGTTATCGAGCGCGTCATTGCACCGAATGATTCAGATTGGGCGACACTTCCTAATCAAGGAAAGCCACAGGTACTCATCGTTGTTCCTACTCGCGAACTCTGTGTGCAAGTAACAAAAGATATTGAAGAGCTCTCATTTAATCGTGGAATCCGCACGCTCGCCGTTTACGGTGGTCGCGCATTCGAACCACAAATCGAGGCGCTCAATAACGGTGTAGAAATTGTTGTCGGAACTCCAGGTCGTCTCCTTGACCTCTATCGCCAAGGACAGCTCACACTCAAATTCGTCTCTCGCGTTGTGCTCGATGAAGCTGATGAAATGCTCGACCTCGGCTTCTTGCCGGATGTTGAAAAGATTTTTACCAGCACTCCAGCACGTCAGCAGACAATGCTCTTCTCGGCAACAATGCCCGGAGACATCATCGCTCTTGCACGTCGCTTCATGAATCAACCAGTACATATTCGTACTCAAGATAATGAAGATGAAGGCGCGGTCGTCTCTCGCATCGAACAACATGTTGTCCGTGCACATGCGATGGATAAGATCGAAATGCTCGCACGCATCTTGCAGGCAAATGGCCGTGGACCAACAATCGTCTTCTGCCGCACAAAGCGCACAGCGCAGAAGACTTCTGATGACCTTATTGAGCGCGGTTTCCGTGCGGCAACAATTCACGGCGACCTCGGTCAATCTGCACGCGAAAAGGCTCTGAACGACTTTAAAGCCGGAAAATCAGATGTATTGATTGCAACTGATGTCGCTGCGCGCGGTATCGATATCGATGGAATCACTCACGTTATTAACTACCAATGCCCAGAAGATGAGAAGACCTACGTTCACCGTATTGGTCGTACAGCTCGCGCTGGAGCACATGGAATTGCAGTCACTTTTGTAGATTGGGATGAACTTGCTCGCTGGAAGATGATTGATACAGCGCTTGTTCTTGGGCTCCCTGAGCCAGTTGAAACGTATTCATCATCTGAGCACCTCTATGAAATGCTCAACATTCCTGCGGGCTCTACTGGCAGAATGACAAAGCAGCGCGCGCCTCAGGTCGATAAACCTAAATCCGATCGCCCAAGGTCAGATCGACCAAAATCAGATAGAGCCGAATCTGAGAAGCCAGTAGAAGCGAAGAAGCCTGCTGCGGATCGCGTAAAGCGCGAACGTACACGCACTAAAAGAATCTCTGAGTAGTCTCCGTTAGGCAGCTGCGAAAGTTTTAATCGCATTCGCCAACATCTGAACTGCGATAGCAGCAAGCAGAAGTCCAGCAATACTTGCGAGAAGTGTGACTCCGGAATCTTTAATAAGGCCAACAATCTTTGTCGAAGCCATCAGTACGGTACCAATAATGATGTGCACTGCAAGAATTGCAATCGCTAAACCAAGAATCTGCGTATTGGTATCTGCCTTCTGAACGTAGATCATTGTGGCAACGATTGCGCCAGGGCCTGCAAGCAGTGGTGTTCCCAGTGGAACCATTCCGATATTTTCACTTGAGCTCTCTGTGCCAGTGTTTTTATTACCGGTCAATAGCTGGAGCGCAACGTAGAGAAGTAGTAATCCGCCAGCTGCTTGCAGAGCCTCGATAGAAACGTTCATGTAATCGAGAATGAAGCGACCAAAGAGTGCGAAGGTAGCAATAACAAAGAGTGAGACGCCGGCTGCCTGCCAGGCAAGGCGAATTCTTTCGCGTGGTGACTTATCGCCGACCAATCCTAAGAAGATAGGGGTGGCGCCAGGCGGATCCATGATCACAAAGAGCGTGACGAAAGCTTGAGTAGCAAAGGTGACTGCTCCAAGTGAATTCATTTCTTAACAACCCTTCGTGCATCTGCAAGTGACTCTAACTGTTCCCATTGTGCCTGATTCGTTGTGTTTTCTGCTAACCCATTAAGTTTTCCAGTGCCGTGATAATCACTTGAGCCTGTTATTACGAGGTTGAGTTCTTGTGCAATTGCAGTGAGCGTTTCTTGCTCTTGTGCATTTTGATCACGGTGATGGACTTCAATTCCATTCATACCTGCGGCGACTAAGTCTGCAAAGGTAGCTGCAGTAATGGTCTGCCCTCGGCGAGATGCGAAAGGATGCGCAATCACTGCTACTCCCCCTGCTCTTCGAATAGTACGAATGGCATCTTCAGGCGTTGGTGCAGCATGCGTTACATAATATTTTGAACTATTGTTGAGTAAATCTAAGAATGCTTCATCGCGACTAGCCACAACTCCATTAGCAACAAGGGCATCGGCTAAGTGTGGGCGACCCACGGTGGCGCCTTCAGGAGTAGCGCGGTAAACATCGTCGAGTGAAATATTGATTCCATCTGCACTCAAGAGTTCGACCATCTTGCGCATCCGTGGAAGCCGGGTATCGCGAGAATCGGCCAACATCTGCTGAATCTCTGAATCTTCTCCATTGAAGAGAAGTCCGAGCATATGAACGCTAATTCCATCTGTAGTAAGACAAGAGACTTCAGCGCCCAAAACAAGTTCAATCTGTGGCTGGATTGCAGATACGGCCTCTCCCCATCCTGCAGTTGAATCATGATCAGTAATTGCAAGGGTTGTAACCCCTGCAGCTAGCGCCTTCTTCACGAGAGCGAAAGGTGAATCAGTTCCATCGCTGCAGGTGGTGTGGGTATGTAGATCAATCATTCTTCTATCATCACACTTTCAGGGCGCGTACGGAGCACAACCAAGATGCATCCCCCAAGAATCAAAATTACTCCCGGGATAATCATCAATGTTGGTTGCTTACCGATTTTAAAAATCATTGCAAGAATGGCTGCAACGGGAACTTCGAAGAAGACAATCATTGAAACGACAGCAGGTGAAACTCGCTTCAAGGTGATGTTAAACATGGTGTGGCCAAGAATCTGTGCGCCAATAATGAGGCCTAGAAGCACCCACCACTCTTTCGCAACGAACCCAACAATTTGATAGCCTGAAAAAATGGCCATTGGCAGTGCAGTTGCTGCACAGACAAAGTAACAAATAGTCGTATAGGAAGTTGTTGCGAGAGTCTGCTGGGCACGAGAACCGATCAACATATATGCAGCCGCGAGAGCACCCGAAATCAACGCGGCGAGATCTCCCATAAAGGAGCGACGGTCGAGTTGTAAATCAATTCCGGTAACAAGA
>WLKV01000114.1 GCA_009701085.1 Actinomycetota bacterium
TACTTATAGCGCTCAAGGAGTTCAACTAAGAAGAACGCTGACTTTAGATCGCCATGGCCAAAGACGAAGTCCTGGTCATACTTTGGGCCGCGCTGACCATTGAGGTCGATGTGGAATAACTTCTTCTGCCACAGCGCTTGAGCGATTCCGTGAACAAAGTTGAGGTTAGCCATCTGTTCGTGGCCCACTTCTGGGTTAAGACCAACCATCTCTGGATGATCTAGCATCTCGATAAATCCAAGTGCATGGCCAATCGTCGGAAGGAAGATATCTCCACGTGGCTCATTTGGCTTTGGTTCGATTGCAAACTTAATGTCGTAACCCTTATCGATTACATACTGACCAAGGATGTTAAACCCTTCGGCATAACGCTCGAGAGCAACGTATGCATCCTTTGAGCTTTCAGATTCGGCGCCTTCTCGGCCACCCCAGCAGACATAAATCTTTGCTCCAAGGTCTACGGCTAAATCGATATTACGCATCGCTTTGCGAATTGCGAAGCGGCGAATGTCGCGATCGTTGCTAGTGAGTGCACCATCTTTGAAGACTGGGTGGCTAAAGAGGTTTGTTGTTGCCATCGGAACTTTCATTCCGGTCTCAGCTAACGCCTTCTTGAAGCGATCGATATGTCCCTGGCGGGTTGAATCATCAGAACCAAATGGGAACAAATCGTCATCGTGGAATGTCACGCCATAGGCACCACGCGCTGCCAGTTCATTGACTGTGCGCACTGGATCGAGAGCTTCGCGAGTTGGATCTCCGAAGGGATCGCGCGCTTGCCAGCCAACAGTCCAAAGGCCGAATGTGAATTTATCTACAGGTGTGGGTGTGTATGACATGCCGTAAGAGTACTTAAGGAATGCAGAGTTAGGAAGCGAACTTTCCAGTCACTAAGTAGTAGACCCGACGAGAGACCGAGACTGCATGGTCGGCATAGCGCTCGTAGTAACGGCCTAGCAAGGTGATGTCGATTGCAGATTCAACGCCATGTGTCCAAGCTCCATTGGTGATGGAACCAATCAGCTGGCGGTGCAACTTATCCATCTCGTCGTCATCTTTCTCGACCTGGAGGGCCATTTCGGTGTCGCGGGTCTCGATGACAACTGCAATTTTACGAGAGATATTTTCAGCAACTGTTCCCATGTGATGAACCAAGTCGCGAAGTTCTGATGGAAGTGCTGGTTCAGGGTGGCGAAGTCGAGTCACCTTTGCGATGTGGTGCGAAAGATCGCCCATGCGCTCGAGGTCTGCACTCATGCGAAGCGCGGTAACAAGTGCGCGCAGATCAGATGCAACTGGTTGCTGACGAGCAATGATGTCAATAATTCTCGCATCAAGTTCGTGTTGAAAAGTGTCAATTTTTTCATCAGCTGAAATAACTTCTTCGGCAGTTTTCAATTCAGCATCAATCAAAGCATGTGTCGCCTTGTTGATGGAATCTGAAACCATCTTCGACAGGTCGACTAGTGACTGAGAAACGCCATCGAGCTCTTCTTGGAATACTGAACGGATAAGTGCCATGGGCGTGAACTTAGGCGCCCTCGGTGAATATTGCAATGCGTGCAGGTAAACGGAAGGTTAACTGTACGAGGGAGCCGTTAGGCTAGCGCCATGTGGTTTCGTCGTGAAGTTGAGAGCGTGCCTTCTGACGAAATATCACCCGTCCTTCTCGGCGTTATCTCTCAGCTTGATCAAGACGCCCTACTTGTAGCCCCGGGTGAAGTAATCGTCTTCGCAACAGATGAGATTGAAAAACTGAATCTATTAAAAGATGGGCGTATCTCTAGCCCTGAACTCATCGCACTGATTCGAGTTGTGCGTCGCACTCGTCAAACTCGAACTGGAAAGATTGAACTACCGCGCGGCCCCATCGGAGAAGGTTCAAGAGATTTAACTGTCAAAGCAATCTTTCTCAATGACTTTGAGAACATTCTCGTTCTCTTAAGCGATGAAAGTGAAGCCGATCGTGTCCATGAAGTACGCCGCGATTTCGTTGCAAATATTTCACATGAACTCAAGACGCCTATCGGGGCACTCTCATTGCTCAGTGAAGCTGTTTTATCTGCAAAAGATGAACCGGCCTCCGTGGAAAAGTTCGCAGGACGTATGCAGATTGAAGCCAAAAGACTCACAGATCTCGTACAAGAGATTATCAACCTTTCTCGATTGCAGGATTCAGATCCGCTTGAGGTAGCGACAGAGAACCATGTAGCAGATCTCATTAGTGAGGCAGTCGATCTCTGTAAGACCACGTCTGAAGCAAAGGGAATCTCGATTTCTAACACGCCTGGCCCTGAAGCTGTCGTATTAGGTGATAGCGAACAACTCATTATGGCTATCCATAATCTTCTTGAGAACGCCATCAACTACTCTCCTGCGAATACGAAGGTCTCAATCACTTCTGAGAACCAAGATGACATTGTTGAAATCACTGTCACCGATCAAGGAATCGGAATTCCTGAAGGCGAACTTGAACGTATCTTTGAACGTTTCTATCGTGTTGATCCTGCTCGATCACGCGAGACCGGTGGAACTGGGCTGGGTTTATCAATCGTTAAGCACGTAGCGTCAAATCACGGAGGAGATGTAAGGGTATGGAGTTCGCAAAATGTCGGCTCTTCTTTTGCACTTCGCCTACCAATATTCACACCTAACGGAGGCAGTTCACAATGACCAAGATTCTTATCGTAGAAGATGAATCTTCATTCTCTGAAGCAATTGCTTTTCTCCTTGGCAAAGAAGGATTTGAAAGCCAGGTTGCTGAAAATGGACGCGTAGCGCTCGATCTCTTTAAATCGCATGATTTCGATTTAGTTCTTCTTGATCTCATGATTCCTGAAGTCTCTGGCATTGATGTCTGCCGAACAATCCGCACAACTTCTATGGTTCCGATCATCATGCTGACTGCAAAAGATTCAGAAGTAGATAAGGTCGTTGGGCTCGAACTTGGTGCAGATGATTATGTTACAAAACCGTATTCATCACGCGAACTTGTTGCGCGCATCAAAGCCGTTTTGCGTCGAGGTATTTCCGATGAAGGAAGTTCAGCAACTGAATCCGGCATCCACTCTGCAGGCAGAATACGTATGGATATCGAGCGACATCAAGTAACTGTCAATGAAATTGCAATCAATCTTCCACTGAAAGAGTTTGAGCTCCTCGAGTTCCTGATGCGAAATTCAGGACGCGTTCTTACTCGCGGACAACTTATCGATCGCGTGTGGGGTGGTGATTACTACGGTGATACCAAGACTCTCGATGTTCACATCAAACGTTTACGCTCAAAGATTGAGGTAGACCCTGCTAATCCAGTACTTATTCAAACTATTCGTGGATTGGGTTACAAA
>WLKV01000115.1 GCA_009701085.1 Actinomycetota bacterium
CGATACAGCGACTTCACAACATCTAGTCGCACAGCATTCCAAAATCCTGATGTGCGCTTTATCAATATCAATATCGCCTCTTTCGATGCATATAAGCATGGAAGTGCCCTGCCTGTAGTTGCCGATGCGCGCGAGACTCTGACAGAGCTCACCACACTCCTTGCTGGTTTCTCTGTTTCGTCGGAATATCAGAAGAAGTACACAAACGATAAGGCCGAATGGGATGCAGTTGTTGATGCAGCATTTGTAGATCAGAAGCTCGCACTTCCAAGCCAGACCGAAATCATTCACGCAGTGCAATCTGCATCCGATGCCACTGACACCGTTATCTGTGCAGCTGGTTCATTGCCGGGCGATCTCCACAAACTCTGGCGTGTGCGTTCACCGCTCGGTTACCACGTTGAATATGCATTCTCATGCATGGGATACGAAATCGCCGCAGGTCTTGGCGCTGCTCGCGCAGGAGCCACTCCCATCGTGATGGTTGGCGATGGTTCCTATCTAATGATGCATACAGAAATCGTTTCTGCAGTTGCTGAAGGACTCAAAGTAATCATCGTTCTTATTCAGAACCATGGCTTTGCATCGATCGGCCATCTCTCTGAAGAGATTGGCTCACAACGTTTCGGCACGCAATACCGCTTTAAAGACCAAGCCGGCAATAACTTTGAAAACGGCGAAAAACTTCCGGTTGATCTTGCAGCAAATGCGGCAAGCCTTGGAATCAACGTCATCGATATCAAGCAGACAGCAAGCGCAATTGCAGATCTTCATGCGGCAGTGAAGACAGCAAAACAATCGGAAACATCAACTCTTATCCATATCAATAGCGATCCACTGCTTTATTCACCTGGTGGAGAAGGTTGGTGGGATGTACCCATCGCTCCCGTCTCCAATCTCAAAAGTACCCAAGATTCATATGCGCAGTACTCAGAAGAAATTAAGAAACAGCGTCCGTTGCTTGGTAACGGCGTAGAAGATAAGAAATAGGAGCACATCCATGACACAGCAAATCCGCGTAGGCACAGCACCTGATTCATGGGGCGTCTGGTTTCCAAGTGAACCGCACCAAGTTCCATGGGATCGCTTCCTTGATGAAGTTGTTGAAGCGGGTTATCACTGGATTGAGCTTGGACCATATGGATACCTACCAACGGACCCAAAGCAGCTTGAAGATGAACTTGGTAAGCGCAATCTCAAGATGACGGCTGGAACTGTATTTACAGGTTTCCATAAAGAAGATGAGAGCCAATGGCAACGCGCATGGGATCAAGCTCTTGCTGTTGCAAACCTTGTCTCTAAGTTAGGTGTCGAACATCTTGTTGTTATTCCAGATCTATGGCGCGATGACAAGACCGGCCAAGCGCGCGAGCCACGCACGCTTTCTAATGAGCAGTGGAAGCGTCTAGCTGCAGGACATAACAAGCTTGGCAAGGCACTCCTTGAAGAGTTCGGAATTCATCAGCAATTCCACTCACATGCAGATAGCCATATCGGTACCTATCAAGAAGTAGAGCGCTATCTTCAAGAGACTGATCCGCTTTACTCAAATCTCTGTCTCGATACAGGCCACTTTGCCTATTACCTAGGTGACAACCTCAAGATGATGAATGCATATCCAGAGCGCATTGGTTACCTGCATCTGAAGCAAGTACATCCCGACATCTTGGCTGAGACTTTGAAGAATGACGTTCCCTTCGGAGATGCAGTAGCCAAGGGCGTTATGACTGAACCAGGATTTGAAGGAGTTCCAAAGTTCGCACCAATCATTGAGCGCGCACTTGAGATCAATCCAGAAATCTTCGCAATCATCGAGCAAGATATGTATGGCTGCCCTGTAGATATGCCTTTCCCAATTGCACAGCGCACCCGCGAGCACATCCTTGCCGCGACTCGCGCTGCACGAGTGAAGTAGAGAAATGACCCAATCACCATTTCTCTACATGAAGGAGAACTCCAAGACTGTTCTCTGGAATGACTCGGCAGATCCCAAAGAGCTCACAGATGCGCTTAAATGGGGAATCGTTGGCGCAACATGCAACCCCGTTATTGCGCTGACTGCAATTAAAGCTGATGCTCCGCACTGGGTTGAGCGCATCAAGGATTACGCAAAGAAGAATCCACTAGCTACCGAAGATGAAATCGGCTGGGCGATGGTGAAAGAACTTTCCGTAAACGCTGCAAAGCTATTCGAAGGTGAATTCGAAAAGTACAACGGGCGCAATGGACGCTTATCTATCCAGACCGATCCACGCCTTTATCGCAATGCAAAGGCGCTCACTGATCAGGCTGTTGAATTTTCAAAGCTTGCCAAGAACATCATCGTTAAAATTCCGGTTACTAGTGAAGCTATCTCAGCATTTGAAGAAGCGACCTACCAAGGTGTCAGTCTCAATGCGACCGTTTCATTCTCTGTTTCGCAGACAATCGCTGTTGCTGAAGCAATCGAGCGCGGTCTCAAGCGTCGTGAAGCAGAAGGTCTTGATATTTCTCAGATGGGACCTGTCTGCACCATCATGGTCGGTCGCGTAGATGACTGGGTAAAGGTTGGCGCTGAAAAGATGGGCGCCAAAGTAGATCCAGAAATTCTTGAATGGGCTGGCGTTGCTGTCTTTAGACATGCACACAAGATTTATACCGAGCGCGGATACCGCACCCGTTTATTATCTGCGGCTTTCCGCAATCACATGCACTGGTCAGAAATTCTCGGTGGAGATTCAGTTATATCTCCCCCATATGCATGGCAGGTAAAGATCAATGAGATGGGCATTACCCCCAACCTCAATAGCATCAACGAACCGATTGAGGCACGCATCCTTAATCCGCTTCTCGAAAACTTTCCAGAGTTTAGAAAGATGTATGACGTTGATGGTCTCAAGGTTGAAGAGTTCACCAACTTCGGTGGAACCCTCCGCACGCTTCGCGGTTTCTTGCAATCTGTTAATGATCTTGAATCCTTTGTTCGCGATGTAACCGTTCCTAACCCAGATAAGTAAGGTGAAGCAATGACCACACTTCCAAAGCCACATGTATTTTCGGCAGCTGATTCAAAGCCACTTCGCTGGGGAATTTTTGGCGCAGGGTGGATATCTGATGCGATGGTCAAGACTGCGCAGCTCAATTCAACTCAACAATTCGTTGCTGTTGCATCTCGCACACCAGGTAAAGCCGAAGCATTTGCGCAGAAGTGGAACCTCGACTCATTCCATAATTCATATGAAGAGTTAGCTGCCCGCGACGATATCGATGCAATTTATATCGGCACCCTGCCATCGGATCGTTTAGAGGTCGCACTCGTTGCTATCAATGCTGGCAAGCATGTTCTGATCGAAA
>WLKV01000116.1 GCA_009701085.1 Actinomycetota bacterium
ACGAACTGGACCCACGCGATTGTCATCTGTTCCGCGGATGCCATCTGAATAATCGTTGGAGTAATTAACTGCAATTTGAAGCGCGAGGCTGACGATAAGAGCAAGGAGCGCCTGAATCGGTGCCCAATCTTTACCTGCAAGGACAGTCGCAACCACAACTGGCGCAACAGCGGCTGGGAGAGTGCGAGGACGAGCCCCTTGAACCCAAATATTAATTTGGCGCCTCCATCAATAGCTCCGTTAACTTCTTACGATCAACTTTACCAATTCCAATGAGTGGAAGTTCGGGAAGATGGAGAAAACCCTTTGGTTTGCTGAAATCCCCAAATTGTTCTCCAAGATATTGAGCGATTTCTTCTTCAGATGGGAATCCATCTCCAGCAATAGCCACATGGAGAGCATCGCCCCACTTGGAATCTTTTACAGAGAAGGCGGCGAAATTCTTATGTGGGAAGTGAGCATGCAGTGAAGACTCAATCGCACTTAGCGAGATATTTTCCCCGCCTGAGATGATGACATCATCACTTCGACCTTCGACAATCAACTTCTCATTCTCAATCCGGCCTATGTCTGATGAATGGAACCAACCATCTTTATATTGAGTATCCCATAGCGCTTCAGCTCCGAGATATGTATGAGCGAGAACTGGTCCCTTAATCGCAATGCGCTTTTCAGGTGTAATTGAAATCTCGATGCCCTCGAGCGGAAGACCGTTATAAACACATCCACCAGAAGTTTCAGTCATTCCGTAGGTGACAACGATATTGATGCCGGCCTTTTCCGCTTGAAGATGAAGATCAGTTGTTAGCGCAGCGCCTCCTACAAGAACAGCTTTGGCATCGACTAAGTGTGCGAGAAGTTGTTGATCTCCATTGAGAGCCTTAAATAATTGGGTTGGAACAATCGCGGTGAAATCTGCGCGAGGATATTCACCTTGGTGGTTACGTAGATCAATTGGTTCTGTACCTAACTCAAGTGCGCGGACAAGAACATTGATTCCTGCGATATGAGTAAGTGGAAGTAAGAGCGACCAAGAATTTCCAAATTCAGCACCGAGCGCTTTATTTGATGCGCGTGCTGAGGAGAGAAGTGCAGATGCAGAGAGACCCACTTCTTTCGAAGTGCCAGAGCTTCCGGTTGTCGAGACAACGACGCTTATTCGTGAAGGGACTTCAGTGAGTGAGGAGTGGCCAAAGATGAGTGCCGGCCCATCAGATACCAAGGCCTTGGCGATACGAGCCATCGATTCGCTGACTGTCCATTCGGGATTAGCCGTGCGAAGTTCTCGTTGTGCGTTCTGCTCCATTGCCCGCGTAGGCTATCGCTCGTAGACCAAATGGAGGAATCGTGAGCAAGCCTATTAAGCGTGATTTTGGTGACCGTTCTATCCCAGCATGGGTGACAGGTCGCGGTGGTGAATCATTTACAGATATCACCTATGAAGTTGCTGATGGCATTGCAAAGATCACTATCAATCGTCCAGAAGTGCGAAATGCATTCCGTCCACAAACAATTATTGAATTGAAATCTGCATTTGATTTAGCTCGCGACAATGCCGAAGTTGGCGTCATCATCCTTACAGGTAAAGGTGATGAAGCATTCTGTTCTGGCGGAGACATCAGCGTTCGCGGAGATGACGGTTATCTCGGCGATGATTCACTTGCACAGCAAGGCGTTGGTCGCCTCAATGTTCTCGATCTTCAAGTACAAATCCGTCGCACACCAAAACCTGTCGTTGCAATGATCGCTGGTTGGGCAATCGGTGGCGGACACGTCCTTCACGTTGTCTGCGATCTCTCCATCGCTGCTGACAATGCAAAGTTTGGTCAAACTGGGCCGATGGTTGGTTCATTCGATGGCGGTTACGGTTCAGGACTTCTTGCAGCAAGCGTCGGACAGAAGAAAGCTCGTGAAATTTGGTTTATGACTCGTCAATACGATGCACAAGAAGCTCTTTCAATGGGACTTGTTAACACCGTCGTTCCACTCAAAGAACTTGAAGCTGAAACTGTTTCATGGTGTCGCGAAATGTTGCAGAACTCTCCGATGGCACTTCGCCTTATTAAGGCTTCTATGAACGCTGCAGATGATGGTCTTGCAGGAGTTCAACAGCTTGCAGGAGATGCCACTCTTCTCTTCTATTTATCTGAAGAAGGCCAAGAAGGGCGCGATGCTTACAAAGAGAAGCGTAAGCCTGACTTTGGAAAGTTTCCCAAGCGTCCCTAATTTATGGATCAATCTCTGCTCGAAACAATGCGCGTAGTTGCGCTGCCTACCAAGACAAACTTTCGCGGCATCAACCTTCGCGAAGTTGCGCTCTTTAAGGGTGAATACGGCTGGGGCGAATTCTCACCATTTCTTGAATATGGATACGAGGAATCAGCGCCTTGGCTGATGTGTGCAATAGAGGCTGCCACAAAGCCTCGCCCGAAGCTCTATCGCAATTCAGTAAGAGTAAATGGCACTATCCCCGCGCTTAATAACCCCGCAGATATCGAACGCATCGTTGATTCATTTCCAGGAGTACAAACCTTTAAAGTAAAAGTTGGCGATAACCTGCCCGAAGATATTGCGCGTCTGGCAAAGGTGAGATCACTACGCCCGAAGGCAAAGCTGCGTATTGATGTGAATGGAAACTGGTCGGTGGAAGAAGCCGTAACTAATCTCCGTGCAATCTACGAAAATATTGGTCCACTTGAATATGCAGAGCAACCATGTGCAACGGTAGAAGAGCTACGCGAACTAAAAGAGAGACTTCTCGTCGATATTCGCATCGCTGGGGATGAGGTACTTCGCAAGGCAGCAGATCCATTTGCTGTAAATCTCAATGGGGCTATTGATATCTTGATGCTGAAAGTGCAACCACTCGGTGGAATTGCGCGAGCTCACACGTTAGCTGAGCACCACAAACTTCCTGTTGTTATTTCGAGTGCACTCGAAAGCGCTGTCGGAATCAATTACGGATTACAACTCGCAGCATCTTTCCCAGAGATGAACTTTGATTGTGGTTTAGGAACAGGCTCACTTCTCGCTGCCGACATTGCAACCTTGCCTATCGTTGATGGAGAAATTGAAATCACAGATTTTGAGCCTGAATTCAGTGGATATGAAGTGTCACCGGATCGTTACGAATGGTGGAAGAATCGCGTTATGAAGACAGCGGAGCTCTTGCGATGAATCCATCCACTTTGCTTGCTCGTGTAATCGTTCGACAGATTATCGAAGCTGGCGTTACCGATGTCGTCATTTCACCTGGTTCACGTAATGCTCCGCTTTCAATGGCATTTCACCAGGCAAGCAGCAAGGG
>WLKV01000117.1 GCA_009701085.1 Actinomycetota bacterium
ATGCGACGGAAGAAGAATTGCATTCCCCACAAGACAAAAGTTGAAACGATCGCAAAGTTGGCGCCGCTGACAGCAACTAAGTGCGTGAGTCCTGATCTGCGCATATCGTTCTTGAAATCCACGCTCTGTTTGCTGACATCACCAATGACCATTCCTGGAATGAGCGCACCTGCATCCCCTGTACCTGTGGCGTTACGTAGCCCTAAGCGAATCTGTGCAAGTGAACGTGCCCACAACGAAGGTGGCGTCATCACTTCAACGCGGTGACTGACAATCAGAAGAGCAGCTACTCGCTTCTCTTTACTTGCCAACACTTTGGCTGTGACGCGTATTTTCTGTCCAGGCAGTAAGCCATCGACGCTTCGAGTAGATGCAATGACGCGAACAGGTATGCGGAGTGTGAATCGTTTATCTACTTCAACTGCCTGCCCGATAAAGCTAAAGGATGTGGGTGCAAATGAAGTACCAAGGATCTTCGGCGCTACTCGCGTTGGGTCGGTGGTTACTTGCACAACCACTTCTGTTGAGGAGTTTCGATACTGATGGATGGCACTTGATTGCAGCGCACCAATACGAATCGACATCACTGATGCACCAACAAGTAAGGCAACAATAAGGACGATAGAGCGTTTATGACCTCGTGTTATCAACGCACAAAGGAGCGCAACCGCAGAGATTCTCCACGGTGCGCTCCAACTTTGCAGTAATGCGCCAATCCATACCGCCGCCCCCAGTGCGAGGGCGCGGCTATCGATTACACGCGCAGCTTCTCTTTGAACTGTGCGAATTTGCTCTGTCCGATACCAGGAACTTTCAAGAGATCTTCAATAGCGCTAAATGGCCCATTCGTCTTTCGATATGTGACGATGCGATTAGCGAGCACAGGACCAATTCCATCCAGTGATTCAAAATCTTTCACCGTTGCCCGGTTAATCATGATGGGTCCGTTCTTGCGAATTGCAGGTCGGGATACTCCGCCATTTCCACTTAACGCAGCCGGATATACATATATCTGTTCTCCATCTTTCAGGATGCGCGCTTGATTGATATCCGAAGTGTCAGCGCCTTTCTTCAAGCCACCAGCGGCCTTGATTGCTTCAACAACGCGTGCGTTCAGGGGAAGCGAATACACACCAGGATTAACAACAGCTCCGGCTACATCGACCATCAAGGTCTGCATCGAGATACTTTCAATCTCAAGTGGCGCAGGAGCTGCAACTACTTCTTGTGAGGAACCGCGCATGACGAAGAGCGCAGTGATAGCAACGACAAGGCCCGCAATAATTGCAAGCCCGCGTCTCTGTAGCGATGAGTAGTGGAGATCGCCCCACCAATTTTTTATGTGTGAGAGATATTCATTTTCCATCCGCGGATGATGAGGGATACAGGTCAACTTTTAGCCATAAAGGCATTCCCTTGTGCATATCTCGGTGATACTTTCGTGCGATGACTACAGGAACTTTGAAATGGGAACTCGGCGAGACTGCATACGCCGTAATCGGTGACCTTAAATCTGGCAAGACTCCACTCGTTGCTCTTCATGGAGGTCCAGGGTTCTTAGGTAAGAGCTGCGCAACGATTACGGGATATGCGCAGAAATCTGACCGCCCCGCTGTCTGGTACGACCAACTTGGTTGCGGCGCATCCTCTGGCCTCAAAGAGAAACCAGCTGATTTCTGGCAAGTCGATATCTTTGTAAAAGAGTTTCATCAACTCATCAACCATTTAGGAATTGCTGACAATTTTGCAATTAACGGACATTCATGGGGAGGCTTACTCGCTGCAGAAATCGCCATTACTCAGCCACAAGGTTTGAAGGCGCTCATCCTCTCAAGCCCACTTGGTGATACTGATACGTGGGTCGCTGGAGTGAAAGAACTTCTCGCTGAAATGCCTCCGGAAATTTCATCAGTCATAATCAAACATGAAGAAGCTGGAACAACTACAACTGAGGAATACATGGAAGCGGCCTTTAAGTTTTACGACAAGCATGTAATCCGCGTGCCTATGCCTCCGGATCTTGTCGAGATATTCGATGAAGCCCTTGCTGATCAGAATGTATATAACTCAATGTGGGGGCCCTCAGAGCTGATGTGCAACGGAACCCTGGCAGGGCATGTTGTTACAGATCGACTTGATCGCATCATTGCTCCAACTCTGATCATGTCTGGAAAATATGACGAGTGCATGGCATCGACGGCAAGTGCATATTTATCTGGAATTAAGGGATCTCGCTGGGAACTCTTTGAAGAATCCAGCCACCTCTCCTACGTTGAAGAGGCAGCGAAATACCAACGTGTGATGAATGAGTTCTTAGATTTGAACTGTTGATTACAGAACGATATTGACGAGCTTTGGTGCGCGAGCAATAACCTTCTTAGGGGTGGCACCATTAAGTTCAGCAATAATCGAAGGAAGAGCAAGGGCTGCAGCTTCGAAGTCAGCATCTGAAATCGTTGGAGATACGCTCATACGATCTTTAATCTTGCCGTTGATTTGAATAACAGCTTCAACTTCATCATCCACAAGTAGGGCTGGATCTACTGCAGGCCATCCGGCAGTTGCGATAGCTGGCTTATGGCCGAGGCGCTCCCACATTTCCTCTGCTGTGAATGGAGCAACAAGAGACAACATGATTGCTGTCGCCTCGGTTGCTTCACGGACTGCAGGATCTGCCGGGCCACAACCAGAATCAATTGCCTTACGGGTTGCATTCACTAGCTCCATCACGCGAGCTACAGCTACGTTGAAGCGGAATGATTCAACTGCAAAGCCAGCATCGTGAAGAGCTTTATGCGTTGCTTTACGTAATGAGAGCTCGCCGGTACTGAAGTCAACGCCGGGTGCTGATGTGACATCACCTGATAGACGCCATGCGCGGCTTAAGAATTTAACAGAACCTGATGGAGAAACATCTGACCAATCAACGTCATCTTCAGGCGGACCCGAGAAGACCATCGATAGACGAATTGCATCGACGCCGTGGTTTTCGAGTTCATCAGAAAGTCGCACAAGGTTGCCGCGAGATTTCGACATCGCAGAGCCATCCATAACAACCATTCCTTGGTTGAGAAGACGTGTAAATGGCTCGGTAAATGAAAGCATCTTCATGTCGTACAAGACCTTGGTGAAGAAGCGTGAATACAAAAGGTGCAAGATTGCGTGGGTAACGCCGCCGACATATTGATCTACTGGCAACCAGGTATCAACATCTGCACGATTAAATGGTTCGGTTGCATTAGTTGATGATGGGTAACGCAAGTAGTACCAAGAAG
>WLKV01000118.1 GCA_009701085.1 Actinomycetota bacterium
TCTGCCTGCAAATTTAGGGGCGTGACTTCAATTCCTGGAAGTGGAGAAGTGGTATCTGGTGCTGGCTTTCCAAGTGAGCTGAGATCGACAGCTTGTGAAAAGTTAGGCGGCAAACTCATGACACTTCCTCGCTATTGCATCACGCCATCAACACGTACATCGACTCCAGAGTCGCGACGGAATGGCAGAACCTCAGTTACATAAGACTTCGCGGCAAACTCTAGTCCAACATCGTGGCCTGCGCGTTCGCTCAAATACCAGCGGTGCTCAAGGGCTTCGTGGAAAAATTGAGCACGTTCAATGCGTCCTTCAAGTTCCAGTGGAATCAGATTTACAGTCGGATGGAAAACTTCATCAAGCCATCGCTTTGCCGAATCATTAAGCGGTGGTTTCGGAGATTTTTCGCGGCCTCTAAATCGATCAAATGATGCAAGTAGCCTCTTTGCCTGTAACTCTTCAGTTTCAAGTCCCATCAATTCGCGCAATCTATTCTTGTGATAACCCGCGGCAACAAGCTTTGGCTGGAAGACGAGCTTGCCTTCGTTCTCGCCTTCTTCCATGGATACAGAAACTTCTTCGACAGCGAAACCAAGGTCATGTAATTGGCGCATAGCTCGCTCGACTGCATGGCGATCTGTGGGATCGAGTACCTGTCTATCTTTTAGTGCAGACCACAAACGGTGATAACGCTTAATGAGCGCAGTACTTGCACGGATTGGATCCATGCCTGGGTAAAGAACTCCAGATAGTTGTAGATCTTCAAGCTCTGCCGCCACGTTGAAGTGTGCGATTTCAAGATCATGTTCACGTTGACCGGCGGTGAGCGACTTTTGAAATTCTCCCGTTTCAGCATCGACGAGATAGGCGGCATAACCTTCAGCGTCGCGACGGAAGAGAGTGTTGGAGAGCGAGCAGTCGCCCCACCAGAAGCCAAGAAGGTGAAGTCGAACGAGAAGTAGGGCAAGAGCATTTGCCATTAGCGTGACATCTTCGGCAGTAACTGTCTTATCGCTAAGAACTACGCGATAAGGAAGCGAGTACGGCAAGAAGCGAGTAACAAGTGCGCAAGGAAGTTCTTCTCCCTCGCGATCTGTTCGCCCTTCAATCACGGCAATCGATTGAACGCTTGGAGAATCAAGGTGTGTTAGCTCGCGCAAAATTTTGTATTCACGATTAGCGAATTCAGAGACAGTTTCTTTCACTGCATAGACTTCCGAGTCAGGGTCATCGGTCGAGCGCACAAGGCGCACGATGTGGCGCGAGATACCGCGCTTTTCAGCGAGCATCGGGTCTTCAGGCCACTCCTCAAGAGGGATGTTCCAGGGTAGGCCAGTGACAGCGGCGATTTCCTCGCCTAGTCCTGTAATCCGTAACGCCATGGTCTTATTCTCTCGTACCTTTACAATAAAGCATGGCCATTTCAGAGCGCATCAAGAGAAAACCAAAAGAATCACCCGTAATTCCTGATTTTGGTGCAGCTGGTGCGCCCATTGATCGCGGACATCCCTTCTATTTTGGTTTCGTTGCAACTGTGGGCGCGCTCACAGCATTTGTATTGATGCGTGCGTTGGCAAGTGCATCTGGAGTATTTGTCTTAATTCTCGTTGCACTCTTTTTAGCGACAGGTCTTAATCCAGCTGTTGAAGCAATCCGAAAGCGCGGACTCTCTCGCACAGGTGCAGTAGCAGTTATCTTTGTTGCGGTAATTGTCTTCGTGTGTCTTTTTGCTGCTCTCTTAGTTCCGCCACTAATTTCACAGGGAACTCATCTCATTGAGATTGCCCCTTCACTTCTTGAGAACCTAAAGAACAACGCAACGATTGCAAATCTCAACGACCACTATGGCATCATCGACACTCTTCAGAAGAAGCTCAGTTCAGTAACTTCAGATGGATCCCTGCTGATCACCGCATTCGGTGGCGTAATCGGAGTTGGAAAGAGCGTTCTCTCCGGCACATTTACTGCGCTCACAATTATCGTACTTACCTTGTACTTCATTACCTCTCTTCCTCAGGCAACAGAGCTTGGATTGAAATTGGTACCTGCATCCCGCAGAACTCGCGTGGCAGCTCTGACCGATGCAGTGATTGCCCGAGTGGGTGCTTTCGTCGGTAGCCAGATTCTCGTCTCATTCTTTGCGGCGCTATTTATGACCGTACTTGCTCTGATCTTGGGCCTTCCATCACCTGCAGCAATTGGAATCATTATCTTTATCTGTGGCTTAGTTCCGCTGATCGGCCACTTTATTGGTACTGGCATCTTCACGATTATCGCAATCACACAGTCTGTGACAATTGGTATCGCTGCATTTATTGGATATGTCGTGTATGTACAAGTTGAAAATTACGTTATTACTCCCAAGATTATGAAGCGCACGCTTAATGTTCCCGGAGCAGTAACAATCATCTCCGCCCTCATTGGAACTTCACTTCTTGGACTTGTTGGTGGATTACTTGCAGTGCCTGTTGCAGCTTCGATTATCTTAATTCTCGAAGAAGTTGTCTTTCCTCGCGCTGAAAAATCTTAAATCTCAGTTGGCAATGGCAAACGCTGCGGCGCAACGATTCGCGTAATTTCGCTTAAGACTCGATGAACTGAGGGTTCTCCAACCCATAAGTGCTTTGCACCATCTACTGGAATCAAATCAATCTGTGGGATAACTGCAAAGCGCACCTTTGCTTGATCTGGCTTTAAGTAATCATCATGCTCTGGAATCAGCGCAGTGATTGGTCTTCCGTCGTGAGCCCAGAATTCAAGATCTCCATCAACGATGTCGAGAAGTGTGGGGCTTAAGAGTATGAGGCCCTTGACCCGTGGGTCGCGTGCATGGCTAATTGCGATACTGGTTCCGAATGACCAACCAACAACCCAGAGTTCAGTAACTTTCAATGTATCGAAGCAGTAGCGGATCATCGCTTCAACATCGTATTTTTCAGCGCGGCCATTGTCGTAAGAACCTGTACTAGTTCCAGCCTCGCTCGTTGTTCCGCGAGTATTAAAGCGAACGACGGTAATGCCGGCCATGTGAGGCAAGCGATTTGCTGCCTTCTTGTAGATATGGCTATCCATCATTCCACCGCCAGTTGGATTGGGGTGGCAGCAGAGAATTGCAGATGTGGGATTACTCAACGGTGCGCTGACTTCGCCGATGAGGGTTTCGCCATCGTCGGTGGTGACGGTGAAGGGAGTTCGTAGACCCGGAAGAATTGTGCTGGGGCGGATTGGTTCCGACATAGTTGCAGTCTAGTCTTTGCATATGGCACCTACCA
>WLKV01000119.1 GCA_009701085.1 Actinomycetota bacterium
CGCCAGATGTTTCATCGGCAGGAAGACACATCATCACGATATCAACGGAATCAAGGCTTTCATTTACTACCGCGTTAAGTCGGTGGCCAAGGAGAGTCTTAGGCTTATGAATTCCGGGTGTATCAACAAGCACTGCCTGATAGGCAGGATTGTTGACGATTCCACGGATTGCATGGCGCGTTGTGTTGGGATGCGGAGATGTAATTGCAATCTTGCTTCCAACGAGTGCGTTGATAAGAGTTGATTTACCAGTGTTGGGACGGCCGACAATAGCGACGAAGCCCGAACGGAAATCACTCATGTATGTATTCTCTCATTACATACCTGAAGTACCTAAAGCGCTGAAATTAACTCGATTGCATCGGCTACTGAAGTCACAAGTTCGGCTGCCCTCTCGCCGATAAGGCGATGGCATCCTTCAGATGAAGGAGAGTTAATCGGGCCAGGTATTGCCATCACGGGTCTCATTAACTCTGCTGCATCTCGTGCCGTTCGGAGCGATCCACTGCGAAATGCCGCTTCCACGACAAGAGTTGCTTGAGAAAGTGCTGCGATAAGTCGATTACGGGTGAGGAATCGATGCGGCAACGCAGGAACTCCTGGCATTACTTCAGTAACTATTGCGCCGTTCTCGCAGATTTCTTCGAAGAGTCGCGAATTGCCTGATGGATATTGCAGATCTATTCCCGATGCAATCACCGCAATGGTGCGACCTTCTGCAACGAGAGCGCCGCGATGTGCAGCTGAATCAACTCCATATGCTCCCCCACTCACGATGTCCCATTCACGATCAACAAAACCAGCAGCAAAATCTCCGGCGATGCGAGTTCCATATGGCGTTGGATTTCGAGTTCCAACTATGGCAAGTGATGGGTTACTTAAGATATCTACATTTCCTTTAATGATGAGACCAATGGGCGGGCACTCAAGTTCATCTAAGCGCAGTGGCCATTGAGAATCTTCCGGAGTGATGAAGTGTGCCTTGGCCTTTTCGATAGATTGAAATGCAGGACTGCTCTCGAAGTTCCTTACCTTCTCAACGAGTGCGGCATGTTTGATTGAGTCGTAGGCATTGGCTTTGATGCGGTCGAAGACCGCCGGCACGCCTTTCTCTGCAATTTCTCTACTCCAGAAAGAGGAGCCACCTTCAATGGCTGCAAAGAGAGCAAGTCGCTGTGCACGTTCCTTCATAGATCAGTTCCTTCGCGTAGAGAGTGAGCTCGCTCGACATCTTCAAGAGTAGGAACTGCATGTCCTGCTAAATCAGCGAGGGTCCAGGACAAGCGAATGACTTTATGTAATCCGCGTGCGGTGATGCGTTCGCGATCGAGTTCATCGTGGAGAAAATTCATCGCATCTCGCTGCGGGCGATATTTGCCGCGCAACTCGCGACTCGGGATCTGTGCGTTGAGCTGCCAAGAATCGTTACTGAATCGCTGTGCAGCTGCTTGTCGCGCAATCATTACTCGCGCTCGAATTTCGGCGCTGCTCTCTCCAAGTTCAGTCTGCGCCATCTCTACCCGGCTTACAGGGTCAACTTGCACGCGCATATCTATGCGATCCATCAGTGGGCCGGAAAGTTTTCCTAGGTAGCGCCGAACTTGTACTGATGTGCATGTGCAGTTACGACCTTTACCGGTGAACTTTCCGCACGGACATGGGTTTGCAGCGAGCACCAGAAGGAAGTGCGCCGGAAAAGTTATATTGCCAACGCTACGTGTGATGGTGATAGTTCCAGATTCGAGTGGCTGTCGAAGTGAATCAAGAACTCCGATAGCGCACTCTGGTGCTTCGTCGATGAAGAGAACTCCATGGTGGGCCAAACTGCATGCTCCGGGTTTGATGACATGTGATCCACCACCAACGATTGCTACACGCGATGCTGTGTGATGCGGCGAAACAATCGGAGCAACGAGCGACATCGGCGATCGTGAACCCAAGGCCCCAGAAATTGAATGTACTGCGGTGACTTCGAGCGCTTGATCGATTGTCAGTGAGGGAAGGATCGTTGGAATACGCGATGCAATCATTGTCTTGCCGGTACCGGGTGGGCCTATAAGTAGTAAGTGATGCCCTCCGCTCGCGGCAACCTCAGCGGCAAATCGTGCTTTGCTCTGTCCTGCAACATCGGCGAAATCGAGATACTCATCGAGATCGGTTGGTTCTAAATCGAGTTCTTGTGCAACGGGATGTTCGCCTGTGCGTCCCCATAAGAGAACTTCGCGGAGAGATTCGAAAGTCAGGATCTCCATCTGCGTCATGAGCGCAGCCTCAGAACGATTTGCAGCAGGAACGATGGCGCGTGTTATTCCAGATTTATATGCCGCAATTAATGCAGGAAGGACTCCTCGAACGGAACGAACCTTTCCATCGAGAGCAAGTTCTCCGAGTACAACCATTGAGTCAAAGGGTTCTTGCGGAAGGGTTCCGTGTGCAATCAAGATTGCCAGCGCAATGGAGAGATCAAAGCTTGAACCGCTCTTAGGTAACCAAGCTGGTGAGAGCGAAACAGTTACCTTTCTATTGGGCCAGACTTCATTGCAATTTGATATCGCTGCCCGCACTCGGTCGCGAGATTCCTGAAGCGCAGCATCGGGAAGCCCTAGGAGTGAATACATGGGAATTCCATCTGAAATATCAACTTCAATTTCAACGACGCTTCCTGTTAAGCCGAGTAATGCAACGCTGTGGGTTTGACCGATACTCATAGCAAATTACCTCGGTATTCCAAGGTATGGGTTCCGTCGGCTGCAATCAGAATTGCGACGACATCAATGCTGTATTCACACCCTAAGCAACCGTGTGTGGCTAGCCATCCCATAGCTAATCGCTGCATGCGATGCGCTTTCTCGCGATTGATTGCCTCAAATGGATGGCCGAAGGCAAGGGAGCTGCGAGTCTTTACCTCGATGAAGTGAAAGGCTCCGTCGCTGCCCAAGGAAACTAAATCAATCTCACCTTCTCGAATCCGCCAATTGCGATCGAGAATTTCATCGCCTCGCGCCAACAGATATTGAGCAGTTACTTCTTCTCCAAATGCACCGGTGCGCTGCTTAGCGCCGGGACGTTTTACTCTAGCCACCATGCGCGAGAGGGTAAGACCTGCCGCTGAACGGCTACGAAGAAATATTCGGGGTTGTGGAAACTATTGGAGAAGCGCTGCGATATTTGAAAATGATTTGCGGTGTTCTATACACGGACCATGTTCTGCCAAAGCCTTTGTGTGAACTGCCGTGATATAGCCCTTA
>WLKV01000012.1 GCA_009701085.1 Actinomycetota bacterium
AATGCAATGCAATGGCGGAGTGCTTTACCAAGGAACTACTTGTTGGTCTTCCCAAAGTACGCCCGTCAACTTCTCTTTATCCGTTGTGCCATTTGAATCAAAGTTTCTAGTCGCTAACCAGATGGCAGTAGCTGCACCTTCTTCAGCAGAACGCGGTGCGTCGGGACCACCCATATCGGTACGTGAATGATTAGGACATGTTGCATCGACGAGAAATCCGCGAGCGCCGAGACCAGTTTCATGTGCAAGGTTTCGAACGAGTGCGTTCACTCCTGCTTTAGAAATTCTGTAAGGAGCAAGTCCTCCTGCATTTCCAGGTCCTGACATTCTTCCAAGACATGCGGAGAAGATAATGACGCGACCGTTACGTGCATCAGCCATTGCAGGTGCAATGCCATTGACGAGTTGGAAGACGGAGTCGAGATTGATTGCCATGACTCGTCGCCATTCGGCATCGTTGGTCTTGAGAGTCTTCGACATCTTCTCGCTCATGACGCCATGGGCGAGAACGAGAACAGTTGGAGTGGCAAGTGATTGGTTGAGTGAATCGATGAGTTCGCGAACAAGGTGGGGTTGTTCGAGATCGCAGGCGTAGGTAGATATGTGTGCAGTGCTCGTGCCGTTCTGATGCGTATCCGCATCACGCAAGAGTTGAGCAGCGCTCTCTAGTCGATGCGCATCCTTTGCAATCAGAGCGAGATTGAATCCCTGGAGGGTCAGAGCTTTGGCGACTTCAAAGCCCAGGCCTCGACTGCCACCAGTAATGATGGCGAGTGGGCGGGCGCTCTCTGAAGACATGCGAGAACTCTCTCAAGGATTGGGGCACCTCGCCTTTTCAGATTCTCAGCCTCTCGAAGGTGTCGATGGGCAGATACCTTCAAAAATGTGCGCAATCTCGCGGTATTGAGCACGCCTTCGCCATTTATTCAGCGCGCTCACAGCCGATAGTCTTAGCCTGCAGTCGCACGCGTAATAGATAAGTACAGATCGCAAAGGAGCGCTCAGTGTCGCAATCAGGTCAGGACTTCGGCGCAAATGATTGGCTCGTTGAAGAAATGTACGAGCGCTACCAAGCAGATCCAAGTTCAGTCCCCGCTGAGTGGGTGACCTACTTCCAGAATAATCCGCAGGCAGGTGCGACTTCAGCGCCATCAGCAGGTGCTCCCCAAACTAATTCACCCAAGGGTGGAACTCCCCCAACACCAAAACCTGTAACTCCTCCAAATATTTCGGTACAAGGTTCAACGCCTGCACCTACAACTCCCGCTGCTCCTGCAGCAGTTGCCCCGGATGCAGCACCTGTAACACCAGTGCAATCACAACCTGTTGTTCGCACACTCGATACGACTCCTGCAACTCCAGCTCAATCGGTTGCAAAACCAATTCCAACTTTGGCAACACCAGGTGCATCAACACTTGAACCTATTCGCGGAGTATCTGCTCGCGTTGTTCAGAGCATGGAAGCATCTCTTACAGTTCCAACAGCAACATCAGTGCGTGCAATTCCTGCGAAGTTGATGATTGATAACCGTATCGTTGTGAATAACCATCTCAAGCGCACACGTGGTGGAAAAGTTTCATTTACTCACATCATCGCGTACGCAATGATCAAGGCGCTTCGTGCAATGCCAGAGATGAATGCCTTCTACGGTGAACTCGATGGAAAGCCAGCGCTTGGAAAACCTGAACATATCAACTTGGGCATTGCAATCGACTTGGCAAAGCCAGATGGAACTCGTCAGCTTCTTGTCCCATCTATTAAGGGTTGCGAAGGACTTGATTTCGGTCAGTTCTGGGTTGCCTATGAAGAGATTGTGAAGAAGGCACGTGGCGGAACTCTGACCGTTGAAGATTACGCAGGCACAACCGTTTCTCTGACTAACCCAGGAACTATCGGAACCGTTCACTCAGTTCCGCGCCTTGTTCAGGGACAAGGTCTCATCGTTGGCGTGGGCGCGATGGATTACCCAGCTGAATTCCAAGGAGCAAGCGAAGCAACGCTAGCCCGTATGGCTATTAGCAAGGTCATCACTCTGACAAGTACTTACGATCACCGCGTTATTCAAGGTGCGCAGTCAGGTGATTTCCTAAAGCGCATCAACGAATATCTTCTTGGTGCAGATAACTTCTACGACGAAATCTTTACAGCGCTCCGTATTCCATACGAGCCGATTCGTTGGGCATCAGACTTTGCATTTACTAAAGATGATGAAATCGATAAGACAGCGCGCGTTCAGCAACTTATTCAGGCATATCGCACATGGGGCCACCTCATGGCAGATATCGATCCACTGGTTTACGTGCAGCGCACACATCCAGATCTTGACGTCGTAACTCACGGCCTCACACTCTGGGATCTCGATCGTGAATTTGCAACGGGTGGATTCGGCGGAAAGGCATTCCTTCCGCTTCGTAAGATCCTTGGAATCCTCCGCGATTCATACTGCCGCTCAATCGGTGTTGAGTACATGCACATCTCAAACCCAGAAGAGCGTCAGTGGATGCAGCAACATATCGAAGTTGGTCTGCCATCTATCGAACGTGAAGAGCAGCTCCGTATCTTGCGCAAACTCAATAGCGCTGAAGCTTTTGAATCTTTCTTGCAGACAAAATTTGTGGGACAGAAGCGCTTCTCACTTGAAGGCGGCGAATCAGTTATTCCATTGACCGATGCGATTGTCTCTGCAGCTGCAGAGCGTGGACTCGATGAGGTCTGTATCGGCATGCCTCACCGCGGTCGCCTCAATATGCTTGCAAATATCGCTGGTAAGTCAGTGGGACAGATTTTCCAAGAGTTCCAAGGCCACTATGCAGAAAATGAAGTCCACGGTTCAGGCGATGTGAAGTATCACTTAGGTACAGAAGGCGTCTTCACCGCGCAATCAGGAGCCACAACAAAGATTTATCTCGCAGCAAACCCTTCACACCTTGAAGCTGTGAACCCAGTTCTCGAAGGAATTGTTCGCGCAAAGCAGGATCGCCTCAATACAAAGGGCGCTTACTCAGTACTTCCAATCCTTCTTCACGGAGATGCCTCATTTGCAGGTCAAGGCGTCAATGCTGAAACCTTGCAGTTAGCTGGCTTGCCGGGCTATCGCACGGGCGGAACTATCCATATCGTTGTTAATAACCAGGTTGGATTTACTACTTCACCAAGTTCTTCACGTACATCTCGTTACTCAACAGATGTTGCGAAGCTCGTTGAAGCTCCTGTCTTCCACGTCAATGGTGATGACCCTGAAGCATGTGTTCGCGTTGCGCACCTCGCCTTTGAATATCGACAAGCATTTAACAAAGATGTCGTCATCGACATGGTCTGTTACCGACGTCGCGGCCACAACGAAGGTGACGAGCCAAGCTTCACTCAGCCACTTATGTACAAGCTCATCGATGCCAAGCGCACAACTCGTACCTTGTATACCGAAGCGCTTGTCGGTCGCGGAGATATCACTCCCCTTGAGGCTGAAGAGATTGAAGCTGAGTACCAGAGTCAACTCGAGCAGGTATTTGCATCCGTTGCTAATTACCAAGAAGAGCACGATCCAAACTTTGTGGCTCCTATTGTTCCTAATGCAGAAGATGTTCCTACATTTATCTCAGAAGAACTCATCCGCGAAATTGCAGCGACACAGATTGCAGTCCCTGAAGGATTCCATGTACATCCCAAGTTGTTGCCACAACTTCAAAAGCGTGCTGAGTCAATCAACGACGGCACTATCGACTGGTCAACCGGTGAAATGCTTGCCTTCGGTTCCCTTCTTAAGGAAGGACGACCAATTCGTCTGGCCGGACAAGATTCACGTCGTGGAACATTCTCAAACCGCCATGCTGTGATCATCGATAAGGAGAACGGCAGCGAGTGGACACCACTTCGTTCGCTTATCTCTGATGCAAATCAATTCTTTGTCATTGACTCATTGCTCAGCGAATATGCAGCGATGGGCTTTGAATATGGATACTCGGTTGTCCGCGATGAAGCGCTCGTTCTCTGGGAAGGTCAATTCGGTGACTTCGCAAATGGTGCGCAGACCATCATCGATGAATTTGTCTCTTCTGCTCTTCAGAAGTGGGGTGAGCGTTCCTCTGTAGTGCTCTTGCTTCCGCATGGTTATGAAGGCCAAGGCCCAGATCACTCATCAGCTCGTATTGAGCGCTTCCTAGCTCTCTGCGCTGAGAAGAATATGACTGTCGCACAGCCATCAACTCCTGCTTCTTACTTCCACTTGCTGCGCTTCCACGCAGCAAATCCAAAGCGTCGTCCAATGGTTGTCTTCACACCGAAGTCGATGTTGCGTCTTAAGGCTGCAGCATCATCAATCAGTGACTTCACTTCAGGAACATTCCTTCCTGTTATCGGTGATTCAACAGTGAATAACGCATCTCGCTTAATCTTCTGTACAGGAAAGATTTATCACGACCTCGTTGCAGAACGTAATCGTCTCAATGACAGCAGCACAGCAATCGTTCGCGTTGAGCGTCTTTACCCACTTCCTGTTGCACAGATGGAAGTTGAAGCGAAGAAGCATCCAAACGCTAACTTGCTCTGGGTTCAAGATGAACCTGCCAACCAAGGCGCATGGCCACACGTTGCACTCAGCACAACTGAGGCAATCGGTGGAACATCTGTCGATGGTCGTGTACTTCGTCGCATCTCTCGTCGCGCATCTGCTTCACCTGCAACTGGTAACCACCACTTGCACGAGGACGAGGCAAAGGCGTTAATGGACGAGGCCTTTACTCGATGAAAATGACACGATGAGTACTCCAGTTCAAGAGCTCGGTATATCTGGCCAAGAGTTCGTCATGTTTAGCACCGATTGGTGTGGATATTGCAAGCGACTGAAGAGTCAGCTCAACGAGAATGGAATACATTTTCGCGAAATCAACGTAGAGCAAGAGATGAACTATGCATCTTTCGTTGAAGAGGTAAATGGCGGAAACCGCGTTGTTCCAACTCTTTTATTCTCAGATGGCGTTGCCCTGACCAATCCATCAGTGATTGCCGTGAAAGAGAAGCTCGCTAGCCTCTAGCTCTTTTTCATTCTGCTAGCCCTTTTCATTCTGAATTGGATCTTTGCGCGCACTGCAGTGATGGGTAACCAGCCCCAGGTACGTGAATCAGTTCCTGCCTCGTTATCGCTCAAAAGATAGATAGCGGGAATTTCACCGCCTGATGAACGAGTCTGGCTAATACGCTTTACATAGAAGATTCCGGGCTGTTCATCGCGTTCGATCACGACAACATCACCGACTTTGATGCGATTAAGGCCGGTGAGTTTGTACTTAGCCCAGCGCCCCATCAACCAATCGCCGGCGCTAAAGGTGGGCTCCATCGAATCGCCTTCGATAATCATCGATGCATGCTTTGCCATGGCGAGATTCTAAGGCTTCGAGTACCCTCGCGCTTATGAGAAATATTCTTACACCGAAAATTACTGTCCACGCACACTGCGACCTACCTTGTGGTGTCTACGATCCTGCTCAGGCAAAGATCGAAGCGCTCTCAGTGAAGGCTTGCATGGAAAAGTATGCAGCTAACCCAGATGCAGATTTCCGTTCACGCTCTGTAGCAATTAAAGAAGAGCGTTCACATCAGGTTAAGGAGCACCTCTGGGTTCTCTGGACCGATTACTTCAAGGCTCCACACTTCGAGAAGTACCCACAGTTGCACTCGCTCTTCAACGAAGCGACAAAGCTTGCAGGAGCTGCAGGAACAAAGGGCACTCAAGATGTTGCAGTTGCAGATTCATTGATCGCAAAGATCGATGAGATTGCAGCGATCTTCTGGGAGACCAAGAAGGCTTAGTTTTAGTTAATTAAAGATTGAGCGGCTGTACGAGCGAGGAAAGATAATCGCTCGACAGTCGCTCTTCTAATTTCTGCTTGTGCAAGATGGCGCTCACCGTCATAGACCTCGCACTCGAAGGTGAGCTCGCGCCCTTCAATATTAATAACGCGTGCATTGGCGCGAATTTCAACGCCAGCAGTTGCAGAGCCGACAATTTCTAGAGATGAATGAGTAAGAAAAGTAGTCTCGCCTGCATCTAGGTATTCAGATAACGCTGCAACACATGCACTCTCCATCAGTGAGAGATAGATAGATGGTGCGACAACAGGAAGATCAGAGACACCCATTGTTACGCAGGTATCGCCGGGGCGAACTGAGAGAACAGAGAAGCCAACGGCTCCCAATACCTCTTCTGCAGGTCTCATACGAAGGAGATTAGTCCTCGTCGTCGATAAAGTGCTGGATATGTGTCTGTTCGATCTGTATTTCTCGATGCTCCACATTTCCAAATTCATCAATCTCAATTGAAATTTCAGTCATGCTGAATTGAGTTACTACCTCGGTAGCCCCAGCCCCTGCCATCTGTGCGCGAAGTTGGCGGTGAATGCTCTGGTGGAGATCTTCTGGTGCTTGCTCATCGCAGGTTCGCTTAAGAACATCTTGCAACATCTGCTGCATCAAGCGTTCATGCTCGAGTTCGGCAGAGCATGGAGCACAGGTAACGAGGTGAGATTGGATGGCATCAGCCTGAGGAATCTCGTTAAGTTCGCCTTCAATAATAAATACGACAGATGCCAAGACATCTCCGCATTGAATTTCGATGAAACTCATTCTGCGCCTCCCTTCTTCTTTGATTGGGAGGATTTAGGTGCTGGGCCATCGGTTGTGTAACCGAGTTCCTTCGCGTAGGAGGCAAGTTTTTCGCGAAGCTGTTTACGTCCACGGTGAAGACGTGACATGACTGTTCCTGCGGGTGCGCCGACAATTTCTGCAATCTCTTTATAAGAGAAACCTTCAACATCAGCGAGATAGACAACGATGCGGAACTCTTCAGGAATTTCATGCAGTGCGCGTTTGATATCGCTATCAGGCAGGTTCTCAAGTGCTTCTTGCTCTGCAGATTTTCCTTGATCACTTGTATGTGATTGCGCCTCGGCAACTTGCCAATCTTCGAGTTCATTATTGGCAATCTGAGGTTGGCGCTGACCCTTGCGATAGGTGTTGATAAAGGTTGTTGTAAGTACTCGATAGAGCCATGCACGTAAGTTGGTTCCCTCTTCAAATTGATGGAAGGAAGCAAAAGCCTTTAAGTAGGTATCTTGAACGAGATCGCGTGCATCTTCAGGGTTCTTTGTGTAACGAAGCGCTGCTGCATATAACTGATTTGTGAACACCAGAGCATCGCGCTCGAACCGAATGGTGCGATCGGCAGCGCTTTCTAGTACCAAATCTTTCGATGTCATTACGCCTAGGCTATATCAAAAGAGGGTCTCTGGCGCTCCGAGCTCAATGGGAATAATTAGTTCAGGGCCATTGTTTGCTACTACGTTCACTCTCGCAGATACAGGCTTGGCGATAAGCCCCGCATCAGGTTCTGGAATATTCATCATATTGATGAGGCGGTTAATATCTCGCGATTGTGGGTCGAGCCAATCGTTCCACCGTTCAATCGGCATAAAGACCGGCATGCGACTGTGAATCGTTGCAAGTTCGCCAACTGCTTCGCGAGTAATAATTGCAGCGCTCTGAATTACCTGTCCTTTTTCGCTCTGCCATGAACTCCAAATTCCGGCGATAGAAAGTTGTTCTCCATCTTCGCGGGAAATATAGAACGGTTGTTTCGGTGAGTACTTGCCAAGTGAAGTTGCCCATTCGTAATATCCAGTTGCAGGAATTAAACAACGTGAAGTTCTAAATGCATGGCGAAATGTTGGCTTCTCGTGGATGGATTCACTGCGCGCATTGATCGCATGTGATTGCGATGCGCGTGCATCGGCAAATGATTTCTGCCATGGCGCAATAATTCCCCACGAAGCAGAATCAAGGATGCGAGACTCTGATTCATTGCGGATGATGTAGATATCGTTGGTGGGAGCGATATTCCAATTGAGCGGAAGTGATTGATCAAGAGTCGATCCCGCTAAATCGAAGGACTCCACAATCTCTTCAGCGCCAAGAGTCTGGGCATATCTACCGCACATATTACGAATCTTAGGCGCTGTTCGAGCCGTTAGACTTAACGTATGACAGCACATGAACTCTGGCCCGCGCCCTTTCGCGGACGAAAGCCAGTTTCCTCACGTGTCACTATTCCTGGATCAAAGTCGGTAACAAACCGAGCTCTCATCCTTGCTGCACAAGCTGATTCACCATCCATACTTCGTCGACCACTGATTTCGCGTGACTCTGAATTGATGTCTGCCGGCCTGCAAGCAATGGGCGTTGCAATTACCGGCAATGACGATGCTTGGACTGTAACTCCGGCCCCACTACGTGGACCTGCAAAGGTCGATGTCGGAAATGCTGGAACGGTAATGCGCTTTCTTCCGCCTCTTGCAGCCCTTGCGCAAGGTGATATCTCATTCGATGGAGATCCTCGTTCTTACGAACGACCATTGGGTCCTGTCATCAAGGCACTTGAAGAACTCGGCATTGAAATCGACCATCAAGGTCGTTACTCACTCCCGATGGTGATTAAGGCCAAGGGTTCTATTCCTGGTGGCGAACTCACCATAGATGCCAGCGCATCGAGCCAATTCTTATCTGCGCTCTTACTTGTTGCGCCCAGCATGAAGAACGGAATTACCGCACAACATCGTGGAGGATCACTTCCATCCATGCCACATATCGATATGACTGTGCAGATGCTCCGTGACTTTGGCGCAACTGTGCACGTCGATAAAGCAGCTGAAAGTTGGAGAGTTGAGCCAGGTACTTTGCGTGGCCAAGACTTAGTGATTGAACCTGATCTCTCGAATGCATCACCATTCTTATCAATTGCCATGGTCTGTGGTGGAAGTATCACCATTGCTGATTGGCCGAAGCAGACAACTCAGCCTGGTGATCAATTGCGCGACATCTTTACACAGATGGGCGCACGCGTTGAATTCACAGCAGAGGGATTAACCCTTACTGGTGGCGAATCCATTCACGGCATCGATATCGATCTCCATGATGTTGGTGAGCTCACTCCATCGATTGCAGCACTTGCAGCTCTTGCCGATTCACCATCGCACCTACGCGGCATCGGCCATTTGCGTCTACATGAAACAGATCGTCTAGCTGCTCTGACCCGCGAAATTAACTCACTTGGTGGCAGCGTCGTGGAAGAAGAGACTGCCCTCCACATTACCCCTGCGCCACTTCATGGCGGAACTTTCCATACCTATGAAGATCATCGCCTTGCTACAGCGGGCGCAGTCATCGGCTTAGTTGTGCCTGATGTTCTCGTTGAAAATGTTGCTACAACACGTAAGACCCTGACTGATTTCCCAGGGCTCTGGAATAGTTTGGTTCTATGAGTCCACGCGAATACGACGAATCGGATGCACGTATCCGACCATCTCGCACAACGCGTAGACGTACCAAAGATCGACCTTCTCACTCTGACTCCATCACAGCATTCGTCACAACTGTAGATCGCGGGCGCACAACCTGTGTGACCGATGATGGCATTGTCATCACAGCAATGAAGGCCCGCGAACTTGGACCGAAATCAGTTGTCGTCGGAGATCTCGTTGAAATCGTTGGAGATGTAACTGGAACCGAAGGAACGCTTGCCCGAATTGTTACTGTCAACGAGCGCATAAACTCATTGAGTCGCACGGTTGATGATGCAGCCCGAGTTGAGCGAACTATCGTTGCAAATATTGATCAACTACTTATTGTCGTAGCGTCTGCAAATCCCGAACCACGCCGCGGTCTTATTGATCGCTTCCTAGTCAGCGCATTCCATGAATCAATCAAACCCATCATTGTGGTAACAAAGGTGGATGTCTCCCCTGTGCCGGATTTCATTAAAGAGTATGCCGCTCTCGGCGTTGACATCATTACAACGTCGTCGAAGAGCGAAGCTCGCGCGAAAGATGTTGCTGGAATCCTAGAAATTCTCGATGAGAAGATTTCAGTTCTCGTCGGCCACTCTGGCGTAGGTAAATCAACTCTTATTAATGATCTCGTTCCCGAAGCAGATCGCATGACGGGCGATGTCAACGATGTCACCGGCCGCGGCCGCCATACTTCGTCGAGCGCAATTGCTCTGCCGCTCGTCAATGGTGGCTGGATTATTGATACCCCAGGAATTCGCGCATTTGGCCTTGCTCACCTCAATAAAGAGCGCATCATCGAATCATTTCCCGATATCTATCAAGTCACTCAAACATGCATGCCGAACTGTTCTCATCACGAAGCATCCTGCGCTCTCAATCCGTGGATCGACTCAGATCC
>WLKV01000120.1 GCA_009701085.1 Actinomycetota bacterium
GACGCGCTGACCGCGTGGAACATCTTGGTGATAAGCCTCTGAGCCCCAGTGCCATCCGAGCCCTGGGGATTCAACTGCCTTTGCAAGAGATGAACCCATCATGACTGCATCGGCTCCACATGCAATTGCCTTAGCGATATCGCCAGACTTTCCAACAGATCCATCAGCGATGACGTGAACATAACGTCCACCTGATTCATCGAGGTATTCGCGGCGTGCTGCTGCAACATCTGCAACCGCTGTTGCCATCGGTACCTGAATTCCAAGAACTGTCTGTGTTGTGTGCGCTGCTCCCCCACCGAAACCGACGAGAACACCAGCTGCACCTGCGCGCATGAGGTGAAGTGCACCTGTAGTTGTAGCTACTCCACCAACAATGACAGGGACATCAAGTTCGTAGATAAATTTCTTCAAGTTTAAAGCTTCATTCTCTGCCGCAACATGTTCTGCTGAAACTGTTGTTCCGCGAATAACGAAGATATCGACACCTGCATCGATTACAGCTTTATGAAGTTCGGCTGTGCGCTGTGGTGAAAGTGAAGCTGCAACCGTAACGCCAGAATCGCGAATCTGCTTGATGCGCTCTTTGATGAGTTCTGGGCGAATAGGTGCTGCATAAATCTCTTGCATACGACGTGTTGCATGCTTATCTGGCATCGATGCGATTTCGCCCAGTGGAATACGTGGATCGTCATAACGAGTCCAGAGGCCTTCAAGGTTGAGAACACCGAGGCCGCCCAACTTTCCGATTGCGATCGCAGTATCGGGAGAGACAACTGAATCCATTGGCGCTGCAATGAGCGGAAGATCAAACTTGTATGCATCGATCTGCCATGAGGTGCTGACATCTTCGGGTGTGCGAGTACGGCGGCTTGGGACGATAGCGATGTCGTCAAATGAATAGGCCTGGCGGGCGCGTTTTCCGGGAGCGATTTCGTAATCCATGGCTATTTCTTCTTGCTGTAGTTAGGGGCATCGGCCACATCGAGAACATCGTGTGGGTGGCTTTCCTGTAAGCCTGCTGCAGTAATTTGAATCAAGCGACCTTCGCGACGAAGTGTTTCGATATCAGGTGCACCTGCATAACCCATACCGCTTCGTAATCCACCAACGAGTTGGTGAACAACTTCAGCGACTGGTCCGCGATATGCAACCTTGCCTTCGATTCCTTCGGGGACAAGTTTGTCTTCTGAAAGTACATCGTCTTGCATGTAACGATCCTTGGAGTACGACTTCTTTTCTCCGCGAGATTGCATCGCGCCGAGTGAACCCATGCCGCGATATGCCTTGTAGCGACGTCCATCGATTTCGACGAGTTCGCCAGGTGATTCTTCGCAACCGGCAAGAAGAGATCCGAGCATTACTGAATGCGCACCCGCAACAATTGCCTTAACGATGTCACCTGAATATTGAAGTCCGCCATCAGCGATAAGTGGAATGCCAGCTTTGTTACATGCCTTTGAAGCTTCCATGATTGCTGTTACTTGTGGAACGCCCACACCTGCAACAACGCGAGTGGTGCAGATAGATCCGGGACCAACTCCGACCTTTACAGCATCTGCACCGGCATTGATGAGTGCTTGTGCTCCTGCACGTGTTGCAACATTTCCGCCGATGATTTCGATGGTGGAAGAAAACTTTTTAATGCGCTCGATTGCTTCGAGAACTGCGCGGTGATGCCCGTGCGCTGTATCTACGACAACGACGTCGACGCCAGCTTCGATGAGTTTCTGTGCGCGAGCAAAACCATCGTCGCCCACACCGACTGCTGCTCCGGCGAGGCCAACGTTTTTAACCAACTTCACGTGGGTTACTTGTTCATCGACAGGAAGGTTGCGGTGGATGATGCCGATTCCGCCAGCTTTTGCCATTGCGATTGCCATAGTGGATTCGGTGACGGTATCCATTGCAGAGGAAACGACCGGAACGGCCAAAGTGATATTGCGAGTGAGGCGAGTTGATGTGTCGACCTCAGAAGGGACTACATCGGATGCATCGGGGAGAAGAAGGACATCGTCATATGTCAGGCCAAGGAGCGCGACCTTTTCAGAATCGATCATGGCGGCCCCCTTGAATAGCAACGAGAGCGCAGTCTACCTGCTCAATTACGCGCCTAAAGCCTGCGTAATTTCCTCACATGCCTGCTCAAGTCCCTCGGCCCTGATGACATCATCACATTGGATGGAATCCCATCCGGGTCCCCCAACGACGACGCGAGGAGCTGGGCGGATTGCTGGCAATTGATTCCAATACTTCTGCTCTGCATTCTTTGGAAGCTGTGCCCATAAGAAGATTGCAGGTGGGGCACATCGCGTCACCATCGCAGAGAGAGCTTCAAGTGGAGTGCGAGCACCCAGGACATAGGTCTGAATATTTCGCTCGCAGAGGGCCGCTGCAAGGGCATAGACGGGAAGTGAGTGAAGTTCTTCGCCCACAGCCGCTAGCAAGACGGGGCGAGGATTAATTGGCTTCTTTAACTCAACGACTCGATTATGCATTGTGCGTTTGAGAATTTCCGAGAAGAGGTGTTCGACCTCAATGCCCTTCTGATTGTTCTCCCACTCTTCACCAATCAAAAAGAGGGTTGGGACAATGACATCAGACCATGCACCTTCTACACCGTATGTATCAATTTCATGCGCCAGAGTTGTCTCAACAAATGCGCGATCAAATCCTTGTAGCGCTTTATAGAGCGCATCGACTACTTCTTCACGAACTTCAAATTCCTTAACAATCTTCTTGAGTGGAACTGCTGTCTTGCACGCCTTTGCCTGTTCAGCCGCATCGGCCGGGGTCACTCCAGCAACGATGAGTCGGCGCATCATGGTGAGCTTTGCTAAATCGTTAGGGCAGTAGCGGCGATGCTCGCCCTCTGAGTGTTCAGAAGGTCCGAGGCCATAGCGGCGATCCCATGTACGCAAAGTGGCAGGAGCTACGCCGATACGACGAGCCACAGCGGCAACTGTGAGTTTCTCTTCGTTCACTCCTGAAGCGCTCTTTGCCATGTCCCTATCGTGGCGTGAAGTGGGGTAACTCACCACTCCAAAATCGGACATTTCGCACATTGAACAAGGCGTGGCGCGATAGGTACTTGAACAACCTATGAAACGGTTGTATCGTGGTGATATCTAGAACGAAGGAGAACCACATGGCTGAACTATCACGTCTACCGCAACCTATTGCAGAGCTTTGGGAATGGCAGTACGAAGGATCATGCCGCACGATGGATTCGGAGATGTTCTTCCA
>WLKV01000121.1 GCA_009701085.1 Actinomycetota bacterium
AAGAAGCGAGTTCAGATTTCACGTGCGCTGATGGCCGATCCAGAGTTACTCCTCCTCGATGAACCAACTGCCGGCCTCGATTTAGGTGGTCGGGAAGATTTGCTGAAGCGCTTCTCAGAGTTCGCGTCAGATCCTTTAGCGCCAGCATCGCTTCTAGTCACGCACCATATTGAAGAGATTCCGAGCGGAACAACCCACGCACTCATTCTTAAAGATGGCGGTGTAGCGGTATCGGGCCCCATTCACGAAGTGATTACATCTGAGCATATGTCTGCAGTATTCGAGTTACCGATGGAAGTTCGTCATGAAGGATCTCGTTTCTTCGCACGTGCACTCTAGCTGGGCACCGATCTTCGAGCCTATAAAGGGCCTCATCGACGATGTTTTACATTCGATTGAACGAGAAGAGATCACCCCGCCGTTCGATTCGATATTCAAAGCTTTCTCAATAGATTTTGCATCAGTTCGATGCGTGATTGTTGGCCAAGATCCTTACCCAACTCCCGGTAATGCCATGGGGCTGGCATTTTCAACGCCACCTTCAGTGAAAAAAATCCCACAAAGTTTGAAGAACATTTTCGGAGAGCTAGAAAGCGACCAGGGGATTGCATCGCCCACTACCGGTGATCTATCTCGGTGGAGCGGATCAGGTGTGCTGCTGCTCAATCGTGTCTTAACAACTCGTCAAGGTGAATCAAACGCCCATGTCGATATCGGTTGGCAACGAATAACCGATCACATTGCAGCCGAGTTAGGCAAGAGAGATGTCGTCGCAGTTCTCTGGGGAAGGCAAGCTCAAGAACTTTCGAGCTACTTCACATACAAAGTCGAGAGCGTTCATCCAAGTCCACTGAGCGCCTATAGAGGATTCTTTGGATCAAAACCTTTCACCCAAGTTAATCAGCTCTTGATTTCACAGAGGCGAGAACCCATCGACTGGACGCTTTAAAAGAAAAGACCCCCACCTCCTAAAGAAGTGGGGGCCTTTCTACTAATTAGCTAATTAACCAACCCATGCGTTGATAGGTGATGTGAGGAAGTAGATCATGAAGAGACCCGATACCAAGAGAAGCAAAGGATGAACATCCTTGCGACGACCCTGCATATAACGGATAACTACGTGAGTTACGAACCCTGCACCAATACCAACTGAGATGTTGTACGTAAATGGCATCAAGATGATTGTGAGGAATGCTGGAATTGCGATTCCGTAATCTTCCCAATCAATTCCCTTGATCTGAGTCATCATCAAGAAACCTACGATGACGAGCGCTGGAGTTGCAGCCTCGTAAGGAATGATTGCAACAAGTGGCGCAAGGAAGGTTGTGAGCAAGAAGCAGACACCTGTCACCACAGAAGCAAGCCCTGTACGCGCACCTTCACCAACACCTGCAGCAGATTCGATGTAGCTAGTGTTAGAAGAGATGCTTCCAACGCCGCCGCCTACAGCTGCGAGTGAGTCAACGAGGAGAATGCGATCGTTGTTAGGAATATTTCCATCACGGTCGATGAGTCCAGCTTCGTGACCAATTGCAGTAACTGTTCCGACAGTGTCGAAGAAGTCAGAGAGCAAAAGGGTGAATACGAGAAGGATGACTGTGATGAGTGGAACGCGATCGAGTGAACCGAAGAGGTTGAACTGACCAAAGAGACCGAAATCAGGAGTAGCAACGACCTTATCTGGCATTGCTGGAACGTTTAGTCCCCAACCCTTTGGGTTTACCTTGCCAGTTGCGCCGTCGAAGTTAGGACCGATCTTCAAAGTTGTTTCGATGAAGACAGCAACCGCTGTTGCAACGACGATACCGATAAGGATTGCGCCTTTAACCTTCTTCACCATCAAACCAATTGTGAGGAAGAGTCCAAGAGCGAAGACGATGATTGGCCAACCGACGAGAGTTCCGCCATCGCCAAGGGTTACTGGAACTGGGCCAGAACCTGTGCGGCGTACGAAGCCAGCGTCAACGAGACCGATAAGCGCGATGAAGAGACCGATACCTACGGAGATAGCAATCTTCAATTGCGCAGGAACTGCCTTGAAGACAGCAGTTCTAAATCCTGTGAGAACAAGAATCGTAATGATGATTCCTTCAAGAACGATGAGGCCCATTGCATCTGCCCATGTCATCTTTGAAGCGATACCGACAGCTACGAATGTATTGAGGCCAAGACCTGTTGCAAGTGCGAGAGGGTAGTTACCGACGAGACCCATAAGGATTGTCAGTACACCAGCCATTAGCGCAGTCATAGCTGCAACGAGCGCTAGGTTTGGAGCATCTCCACCACCGATGAACTTTCCATCTGCATCTTTAGCAAGACCGATGATCAATGGATTGAGGGCGACGATGTAAGCCATCGTAAAGAATGTAACGAGACCGCCGCGGACTTCACGTCCGACGGTTGAGCCACGTTCTGATATTTTGAAGAAACTATCAAGCATGACGAACCTTCCTGATTTTGGTAACGGGGGTGTTTGCGACCCCGTGTGAAATGACGGCTCACAGACCGAGGGAAGATACGAGAAAGGTTAGTTGAAGCCCTGGCTACCGATGGGTCAGACGCGCGACAATACCGAGGAAAATGGCGACAGATTGGCCGATCAACAGCGCAAATAGGGCGGTTCCGATTCCCACACGACCGCCCATGAGCCAGCCGATAGTGAGAACTACGATCTCAATTCCCATTCGGACTCGGCCAACCCGAATTCCGGTCTTAAAGTGAATCCCGGTCATAGCTCCATCGCGAGGGCCAGGCCCAAGTCCGCAGGTGATGTAGAGGGCGGAGCCCAGACCCACAAGTGCAATGCCTACAAGTGAGAAGAGAACGCCCGAAAGAGTGCTGCTCTGTTTGGGGAAGATATGTGTACCTATCTCAATAAAGGCCGCAATAAGAACGATATTGGAGAGCGTTCCGAAGCCGGGTCTCTCATTAAGTGGAATCCAAATAAGAAGCACGAAGATACTGATAACAAAAGTAGCCCAACCGATACTTAAACCTGTCTTGTAGGTAAGGCCTTGAGAGAAGACGGTCCATGGCGCATTTCCTACATCTCCTTGAACGAGAAGGGAATCTCCTAAGCCGAATATTGCTAATCCAAAGAAGAGGATCGCCACACGCGAAGGAGATAGTTGCCATCGATGATCTGCGCGCCACGGAGTGATTGGAACAGTCTTATGTGGCTTGAAGAAATTTGCGACTCCAGACAAATTCATTAGGGG
>WLKV01000122.1 GCA_009701085.1 Actinomycetota bacterium
TCCTTCTGCACTGGCGCGTTCAAAGAGAGTGGGCACGGGTTGCCACATCACTGGGTCAACGCGTTCATCCCACTTCAAAGAGTTGAGCACTCGTCCCCCGCTGCGCGGAACCTGCACGGTGTATCCCAACATTCCATGAGCGCCTGGCATCTCACCTGTCGTCAACGTTGCAAGACTTGTTGCAGTTGTCGATGGGAATGATGTGGTGACAGTTCCATGCATCACCATCCGCGAAAGCGATGGAGCTACATCTGCATATTTACTTAAGAGATCTGCGCCTAGGCCATCGACAAGAAATACGAGTTCGCGCCCGCTAGGACTTTCGCCACAATTGATTGAATCATGCGCTGTTGTTAAACCCAGACTCGAGAAGATCGAGGGCATGATTTGCGATAAATGCACGGCGCTATCTTCTCACGGGTATTGTTGCGGCCATGAACTCGTATGAATTCGTTCCATCGCCTGAAGTTGCTGCGGCCCTTAAAGCAGGTAAGCCTGTTGTCGCCCTTGAATCAACAATTATTAGCCACGGGCTACCACGCCCATCAAACCTTGATGTAGCTCGCGAAGTCGAGCAGATTGTTCGCGATCACGGTGCAACGCCTGCAACGATTGCGATTATCGATGGAAAGGTCTGCATCGGACTTACCGATGATCAGCTCGTCGCTATCGCTAACCGCGATGACATCGCAAAGGCCTCAAGTCGCGACCTTGCAATCATTGCAGCTACTGGAAAGTCCGCGGCAACAACAGTTGCTGCAACTGCTCACCTTGCTGTCTTGGCCGGCATTCATGTCTTTGCGACCGGAGGGCTCGGCGGAGTACACCGCGGCGCCAATGAATCTTTCGATGAATCTGCAGATCTCACAGCACTTTCAGATCTCGATATCACTGTTGTCTGTGCCGGTGTGAAATCTATTCTCGATGTTGCAGCGACTCTTGAACGGCTTGAAACTCTTGCCATCGGTCTCGTTGGTTATAAGACAACCCACTTCCCTGGCTTCTACCTCACTGACTCTGGTTACACACTCGAGCACCAGGTCAATAGCGCAGATGAAATTGCGGCAATCATCCATGCTCGCCACTCATTGAAGACAGATATCCACGCCCTCGTTGTTGCCAATCCGGTAGTCGAGGAGATGGACCGCACCCGACATGATGCAATCTTGAAGAGCGGACTCGAAGGCGCTGCCAAGAACGGAATCATCGGTAAGGCGGTAACTCCATTCCTTCTCGAGCATTTCCACACCGCATCTGAAGGCGAATCCCTCAAGGTCAATATCGAGATTATTAAGTCGAACTCAGCACTTGCTGCAGATATCGCCGTAGCGGTCGCCAAGTAAGTCAATGACTGCCAACATTCTTTGCATTGGCGATGTCATGCTCGATGTTGTCACAAAGATTGCAGTGCTCCCTTCACAGATAAATTACGGTAGCGATACGCCTGCATCAATCTCTACCCATGGCGGTGGAGCTGCAGGAAATGTGGCTGCCTGGCTTACTCAAACAAGAGCGCAATCAACGATTGTTGGCCATGTCGGAAATGATGCTGCTGGCTCTGCACTTGTCAGCGAATTCGATGCGCTCGGTGTGCGCCACAATAATCTTGTTGTTGAAAATGGCCATTCAGGTGTGGTTGTAGTTCTTGTCGATCCCACAGGCGAACGCACAATGTTTCCTGACAATGGCGCTAACTCAGGCCTTCATATCGGCGATCTACCTGAACTCGACGGCTACGACGCTGTATATATCTCTGGATACTCACCGCTAGATCCACTCTCACTTCCTGGCATTAAAGAGATGATCACAATGATTCGCGCCGCAAATATTCCTATCTACTTTGATCCAGCATCAGTAGGCGGAATGAAAGAAGTTGCTATCGATGAAGTGAAATCTTGGCTTCCGCTGATGAATGTTCTCCTTCTCAATGAAGAAGAAGCTATCTACCTTTCCGGAGCAAGCGATATTGAGATTGCACTCAATAATCTTCTTGAACAGTGCCAGACCGTGGTGATTAAACGCGGATCACATGGCGCGATTGGAAAATCTCGAGGCGGCCAATCAATCTCGATTCCAGCACTTCCTACAACAGTCGCCGATACAACAGGGGCTGGAGATTCATTTGCTGCTGGATTTATTTCACATTTTGCGAGTCATAAGGACCTTCATCGAGCTTTAATGGCTGGCGCCGAGATTGCAGCCCAATGTGTGGCAATCGTTGGGGCAAGACCGCGTGTAGGTACCAAGATTTAGCACCTTCGCTTGGCAGAATACGCGCCATGGCAACGAAGAAGGCAGCAGCACCAAAGAAGTCAGCGAAGGTCGTCGGACCTAAGCCAGGAGAATTTCCTGGCAAGATCGTTGATATCGATGTCTCTTCAGAAATGTCTGAATCATTTCTCGAGTATGCATACTCGGTAATTTATTCACGTGCGCTCCCCGATGCGCGTGACGGTCTTAAACCTGTACATCGCCGCATCCTTCATCAGATGAGCGATATGGGTCTTCGCCCAGAACGTGGCCACGTTAAAAGTGCACGTGTAGTCGGTGAAGTAATGGGTAAGTTGCACCCCCACGGTGACTCAGCAATTTACGATGCGCTCGTTCGTATGGCGCAATCTTTCTCCATGCAACTTCCTCTCATCGATGGCCACGGAAACTTTGGCTCACTCGATGCCGGTCCTGCTGCCATGCGTTACACCGAAGCACGTCTTGCATCTGCTGCGATGTCGATGGTTGCAGAGGCAGATGAAAATACAGTCGACTTTGGCCCAAACTACGACGGCCAGCTCGCTGAACCACTCGTACTTCCAGCAGCATTTCCCAACCTTCTCGTTAACGGTGGTTCTGGAATCGCAGTAGGTATGGCGACAAATATGGCGCCTCATAATCTTGGCGAAGTCATCGCTGCGACAAAATTCTTGATTGATAATCCAAAAGCGACTCTCAATCAATTGATGAAACATATGCCGGCGCCAGATTTCCCTACTGGTGGTGAAATCGTCGGTCTCGATGGCGTGCGCGAAGCATATGCAACAGGTAAAGGTTCTTTTAGAGTCCGCGCATCTGTAGAAATTTCCAAAGTCACCTCTCGCAAGATGGGGCTCGTTATCAAAGAGCTTCCCTTTAACGTGGGTCCTGAAAAAATTGTTGAACGTATTGCAGATCTTGCTAAGTCGAAGAAGATTCAAGGTATCTCCGACATCATCGATCTCA
>WLKV01000123.1 GCA_009701085.1 Actinomycetota bacterium
CCAACTCTAAGGTTGGCGCATATGTTGAGATGAAGAATGCAACCTTGGGTGAAGGTTCAAAGGTTCCGCATCTTTCTTACGTAGGAGACGCTGTTATCGGCGAAGGCAGCAATATCGGCGCTGCAACTATCTTTGTTAACTATGACGGTGTTGAAAAGCATTACACCGTGGTTGGCGATCACGTCCGAATCGGAAGCGATTCAATGTTGGTAGCCCCAGTCACAATCGGCGATGGCGCGTACACAGCTGCCGGTTCTGTGATTACCGAAGATGTTCCTCCTGGCGCAATTGGTGTCGGTAGGGCAAAGCAGCGAAATGTAATAGGTTGGGTTCTGCGTAAGCGTCCCGGCACTAAATCTGCTGAGGCGGCATCGCGCCACAGCACCGATGAGCAGAAGGGCTAACTTCCTTGAGCGAGATCCGTTTATCCTCAGAGAAAAAACTTCGTCTTTTTTCAGGCCGCGGATTTCCAGAGTTATCAGAACAAGTTGCCACTGAACTAGGTATTCCGCTTACCCCAACATCTGCTTACGACTTCGCTAATGGCGAAATCTTTGTTCGCTTTGAAGAATCAGTTCGCGGTTGCGATGCTTTCGTTATTCAGTCACACGCTGCGCCAATCAATAAGCAGATCATGGAACAACTCATCATGATCGATGCTCTCAAGCGCGCATCAGCAAAGCGCATCACCGTTGTTGCACCGTTCTATGCATATGCTCGTCAAGATAAGAAGAGCCGCGGTCGCGAACCGATTACTGCGCGCCTCATGGCAGATCTCTTTAAGGCAGCTGGCGCTGATCGTCTTATGGTTGTCGATCTTCACACTTCACAGATTCAAGGATTCTTCGACGGTCCCGTCGATCATCTTTTCGCACTTCCGATGCTTGCCAATTACGTCGGCAGCAAGGTCGATCGCTCAAAGCTCACCATCGTTTCACCTGACTCAGGTCGCGTTCGCGTTGCAGAACGATGGTCCGAACTTCTTGGTGGCTGCCCCATCGCATTTATCCATAAGACTCGCGACCCACTTATTCCCAACGAAGCAGTTGTTGGAAAAGTTGTGGGAGATGTTGAAGGTCGCACCTGCGTCGTTATCGATGACATGATCGATACAGCAGGAACTATCACTAAGGCTGTCGATGCTCTCTTCGAAGGTGGAGCAAAAGATGTCATCATCGCTGCAACACATGCTGTCTTCTCAGGCCCTGCAGTTGAACGCCTGCGCGACTGCCGTGCAGTCGAAGTAGTCGTTACTGACTCACTTCCATTGTCTGAGGACCAGAAGTTCGACAAGCTCACCGTGCTCTCGATTGCGCCTCTTCTGGCTCGCGCCATCCGCGAAGTCTTCGAAGATGGCTCAGTAACTAGCCTTTTTGACGGCCACAGCTAAGTCACGCTAACCTTCACCTCGTTCCGGCGAGGGTGAAATTTATCCGTGATCGACGGCGTAGGTATTAACTCCTGCTGGAACTTCGCAACATAAAGAAGTCCGATAACAGCAACTAAATGAATTTATTAGGGGAGCATCAAAATGGCAGAAGTATCAATCAAGGGAACAACACGTACCGAATTCGGTAAGGGTGCTTCACGTCGCGCACGCGTTGCAGGTCTCGTTCCAGCTGTTATCTACGGACACGGCGAGAAGCCACTTCACATCACTCTTCCAGCACGTGAACTCGGCGTAGCTCTTAAAGAGTCAAACGTTCTTCTTAATATCGATATCGATGGAAAGGCTGAGCTCACACTTCCAAAGTCTGTAGTTCGCCACCCACTCAAGCAGATCCTCGAGCACATCGACCTCGTACTCGTACGTCGTGGAGAAAAGGTAACTGTTTCAGTTCCAGTTCACCTCGAAGGCAAGCACGATCCAGACGGAATCCTCGAGACTCAGCACAACTCAATCGAAGTTGAGGCAGAGGCAACAGCAATTCCTAAGTTCCTCGTTCTTAACATCGAAGGAATGGCTGCTGGAACTTCAAAGCATGCTTCAGATGTAATCCTTCCTGCAGGTACAACACTTGTCAGCCCAGAGAACACAATCATCGTTCACCTCTCTGAGCGCTCAACAGCGGTTGAAGAAGTTGCTGTTGCAGCTCCTGCTGCTGATGCAGCTGCGGCACCTGCTGCAGATGCTGAGAAGAAGGACTAATAACCCTTACCCTTAAACATTATGACGTGGTTGGTAGTGGGTCTCGGTAATCCCGGGGATGAATACGCTGCCACCCGTCACAATGTGGGTCAGATGGTCATTGATCATCTTGCTAAACGCCACAATGTAAAACTATCTACACATAAATCTCGCACCGATATCGCTGCTTACAAGTTGGGCGTTGGAGTCGATGCACACTCAATAATCTTGGCAAAGTCCAAGAGCTACATGAATGAATCAGGTGGGCCCATTAAGGCGCTCGCCTCTTTCTATTCTGTAGAACCTTCAAAAATTATTGTTCTTCACGATGAACTCGATATTCCTTATGGAGCAATACGTACCAAAGTTGCAGGTGGCGATAATGGCCACAATGGTTTGAAATCACTCACTTCGTCGCTCGGTACCGCAGATTACTTCCGCGTGCGTCTAGGAATTGGGCGCCCTATGGGCCAACAAGATCCAGGTGATTTTGTCCTTAAACAGTTTAGTAAGGAAGAGAAGAAGACCCTAGATGAATTTATCGATCGTGGGGCTGATTGCGTTGAATTCCTTATCGATAATGGGCTTGATTTAACGCAATCCAAATTTAATAGTTAACCAGTATTTCTTAAACCGGCTGCGACTCCGTTAATCGTTAAGAGCAATGCGCGGATAAGCGTTGGATCTGCTTCGCCCTCTGTGCGCACGCGGTGCAAAAGATTTACTTGAAGGAGTTGAAGAGGCGCTAAGTAAGTATCGCGCACCTGCAATGTGCGTGCCAAGACAGCCTGGTCACCAAGAAGTGAAGACTTACCTGTAAGGGTAAGAATTTCGGAAACTGTTAAATCAAATTCAGTCTTGATTGTGTCGAGGAAATGATGAAGCTCTGCAGGAACAAGAGTTTCCACGTAACGCTTTGCTGTCTCAAGATCAGTCTTTGCAAGTGTCATCTCAACGTTGCTGATAAAGGTTGAGAAGAAGTGCCACTCTTTGAGCATCTTCTGTAGAACATCTGTCTTACCTGCTTCGCGCGCTGCCTTGAGCCCTGAGCCCACACCAAACCAGCCAGGG
>WLKV01000124.1 GCA_009701085.1 Actinomycetota bacterium
CTTCTCTTCAAAGCGCCCAATAAAACCAATGGTGTTTCCAGTCCATCGTTCATCTATCGAACCATTTCGATAGCGATCGGCGTAGATACCATTAGGAACAACGATTGCATCTGTTTCAAGGTGTTCCGTAAGAGTTTCGCGCGCTGCTTCACTTACTGCGATGCGTGCGGTCAGCTTCTCAATAACAGGTTCGAGAATCGGAGCAACCGCGAAGGTCACTTTCTGGCGCTTCGCTGCTGCGTGAAATGTTCCAACCATAGGTCCTTCAGCAGCCCAGCATGCAAGCAGTGAGATCGAAGGAATTGCTGGTTCGTGCAGATGTAGAACATCGAAACTTCCATTGCTGATCCACTGGCGTACTCGAGCAAATGCGATGGGGCCGAAGAGAACGCGCGCAACTGCCCCGTTATATGGGATAGCGATGGGACGACCTGCACTTGTTACATACTCTGGAAGATTATCCTCATCGATGGCAGGTGCTAACACCGACACATAATGTCCCTGACGAATGAGATATTCGGCGAGATCGCCAACATGGCTTTGAACACCGCCAGGTGTATCCCACCCATAAGGGCAGACGATTCCGATGCGCTTCTTTGTTAACGGCATCAGCGGTTCTCCTCGAGATTTTCACCACGGGCATCGACCCAGATTCTCTGCAGCATATGCCAATCTTCAGGATGCTCTGCAATTCCTTTGGCGAAGAGGTTGGCAGTCGCTTGAACGGTCTGAGCAATTCTCTCCGATTCACTTCCTTCAGTGGGCACGTGCACTGGATGGAAATCAATATGAATACCGCTACGTGAATAGGACACATGTGCCACGATGAGAGGAATTCCAGTCTTTACCGCGAGAAGAGCCGGGCCGGCAGGCATGCGCGCATTACTTCCAAAGAAATCTACATCGATTCCTGAGTGCGAAAGATCTCGATCTGCAACCAGAGCAATCAAACGCTTCTCTTTGGCGCGCTTTAACAGCGTGACGAAAGATCGACTATCGAGAGAGAGAACTTCAAAACCCATTGCTTCTCTGTGGCGCAAGAACTTTTGAAAGAGAGCTTCAGGCTTTAGCCTTTCAGCGACCGTCACAAGTGGAATACCCAGCGAACAGAAGTAAGCGCCTGCATGATCCCAATTCCCGGAGTGAGGAAGAGCTACAACGACTCCCCTGCCATCTTTCATGGGATCGCATAAGAGGTGATCGTTGGTAGTTGTCACGGTCTTACGAATTCTCTCGGTACTCCAATTTTGAATGCGGAATGTGTCGCACCAATAACGCATATATGAGGACATAGATGTGGCAACAAGAGTTTCGAGTTCCAGCTCATCAAGATCTGGCTTTACAACATGGAGGTTCCCACGCAACCTTTGAATGCTCTTACCATTTCGGCGATGAGTAAATTCCCCTATCGAGTAGAAGAGTGAGTAGGCCGTCTTCTCCGGAAGTGTTCGAACAATCCACCAACCAAGAAGATAGGCAAGCAGAGTAGCGCGTTCCTTCATTGCGACAGAAGCCCATCGTGAACAACCTTGACTCGTTGAATAACTGTTATCACGCCAAGGATCGCAAGAAGCCAAAGACCGATGGCAAGTGCATAAGGAACGTTGAGTCCTTCAAATCCAATTGCGGTGAGAATGATGACGAGTCTCTCGGTTCGCTCGGCAACCCCCACAGAACATGCGATGGAGTAACTTTCAGCCTTCGCGCGGATATAGGGAATGAGCAAACCGGTCACAAGAGTGATAATTCCGAGATACGAGAGTTTGTCATCTGATTCGATGAGCGGGATAAGAATCGCAATAGTGATCGCAGAGTCAGTAATTCTGTCGATTGTTGAATCGAGGAATCCACCCCACTTGCTTGCGCCCTTCTGAGAGATTCTCGCCATGGTGCCATCGAAAAGATCACTGAGTGCAAAGAAGCAGATGAAGAGTGTTCCAACAAAATACTCCTCGCGAGGATAGAAATATCCTGCAGAGATAAGAACTCCAAGGGCGCCAAGAAGTGTGATTGTGTTGGGAGTAAGACCTGCACGCAGAGCAAGACGGGCCACCGGTTCAATTAAACGAGTGACAGCTGGTTTCAGTACGCTACTAATCATCGGCACCATCGTAGGCTTACCCGCATGTCTTCACCTAGCGCCAACGCTGTGAAACGTATCCACGTATACGGTCACGCAAGCGCATCTCCCCAATCTGTGGCAACCGCATTCGGGGGTTCATTCACCGACTCTCCTGAGGGTGAATCTGATTTAGCAATCTTCGCTATCAACCCCTCTGCGGGCATCGACCAACAAGCAATCGAAAATTGGGCGAGCCTCGATGATTTCCAAATTCCTCGGATGGTTGTCGTCAACGGACTTGAAGGACAAGAACTTGATTTTGAAGATGCAGTCATGGTCGCCAACCGCGTCTTCGACCAACTTGTCACTCCCTACCTCGTTCTGCACGATGACAGTGGAGAGGCAGCTGCCCTCATTAGATTGCAGGATCTTCAGATTATTGATTACTCGAAGAATCCCCCTCAGATCCGTGCCAGCGATCCTGAACATGAAGAGCTCGTGAGAGAGTTTCGAGAAGAATATTTTGACCAAACATCTGAAATGGATGAGGGTGCATTTGCCGCAGGAATTCTATTTCCGGCCATCCCCATCAATCTCATTAAGGGAATTGGTGTGGATGTGGTGCAGAGTTATATCGATTTGCTACCAAGCAGCAGCTAACTCTTCGCGAGTCATAGTTAGCAACTGCGGCAACACTTTAGTCTTTCCGATAATTGGCATGAAGTTAGCATCCCCCGACCATCGCGGAACGATATGTTGATGAATATGTGCCGCGACTCCAGCTCCGGAAATTGCACCTTGATTCATTCCTAGATTGAATCCATCAGCTTTTGAAACTTTGCGCACGGTCTTCATCGCATGCGCACTGAGATCAGTGATCTCATGTCGCTCTTCCTCGGTGAGGTCGGTCAGATCTGCTACGTGTCGATAGGCGCATACAAGTAAGTGGCCTGGGTTGTATGGATACAGATTCATCACCACATACGCAGTTGTGCCACGTGCTACGACTAAGCCTTCTTCATCAGAGAGCGAAGGAATGCGACAGAAAGGGCACTCAACATCGTTACCGTCGAGAGGTCTATTTTCTCCACGCAAGTAATCGAGACGGTGGGGAGCCCACAAGCGCTGCCA
>WLKV01000125.1 GCA_009701085.1 Actinomycetota bacterium
AAGAAGTCGAACGCCTGGGATATAGCAGCACTTTTAGTATTTATGACTCTGCCGATTCTCAGAAACTCATCTCACGCGTCATGGAGACTCTAAACATTGATCCCAAGCGCTACCCAGCGCGCCAATTCCAGAATCTGATTTCAAATGCAAAGAACGAACTACAAACGCCTTATGAATATTTAAGCCACGCCACCAATCAATTCGAAACCATTGTCGCCGACGTCTACACCTTGTACGAGAAGCGCCTACAGCAAGCCAACGCTATGGATTTTGATGATCTCATCATGAAGACCGTGCAGGTCTTGCAGAAATTCCCAGAAGCTAAAGCGCGTTTTCGTTCTCGTTTCCGCCACATCTTGGTCGATGAATATCAGGACACCAACCATGCTCAATATCAATTAGTCAAAGAGCTCACCGGCGTTGAAGGCGATGGCTTTCCACTCGCCGAACTCTGTGTCGTAGGCGATGCCGATCAATCCATCTACGGCTTCCGCGGCGCAACGATTCGCAATATCTTGCAATTCGAAGTCGATTACCCCAACGCCGCCACTGTTTTGCTTGAACAAAACTACCGCTCAACACAGAATATTCTCAACGCGGCCAACGCTGTCATTACCAAGAATGAATCACGTAAAGAGAAGAACCTCTGGTCCGATGCGGGCTCTGGCGCACCGCTTGTTGGTTATGTCGCTGAATCCGAATATGACGAAGCTGAATTTATTAAATCTGAAATCCGCTCACTGCAAGATATGGGCCACTCCAATCCAGGCGATACAGCGGTCTTCTACCGCACCAACGCCCAGTCACGTATCTTTGAAGAAATCTTTATGCGCGCTGCTATTCCTTATAAAGTCGTCGGCGGCCTTCGATTCTACGAACGTAAAGAGGTCAAGGATTTACTTGCCTATCTTCGAGTGCTGGCAAACCCTGATGATGAAGTCTCAATCCGCCGCATCATCAACTTGCCGAAGCGAGGCATCGGCGATCGCGCGCTAGAAGAAGTTGAAATCTTCGCCCAGGCACAGGGAATTTCGTTCTGGAACGCGCTCTTGCGAGTATCCGAGGCAACCTCTGTACCCAACAAGGCAGCGCAGTCGATTATGACTTTCACCTCCATGTTGGTTGCGCTTCAAACTCTTGTTGAAGCAAAGACAAAGCCATCAGTCATCATCGAAGCGGTACTCGAACAATCAGGTCTGCTGACCGAGCTCGAAGCGAGCAAAGATCCACAAGATGAAGTCCGAGTCGAAAACCTTAAGGAACTCGTCTCTGCATCAATGGAATATGAAGAACGCCCCTTTGAAGAACTGGGCGAAGATGAAGAGATTTCACTCTCTGGCTTCCTCGAGAAAGTTTCACTTGTAGCCGATGCTGATGAGATTCCTGACGGCGAAGACCACGGTGGAGTTGTCACTTTGATGACTCTGCACACCGCAAAGGGGCTCGAATTTCCAACGGTATTTCTTACCGGTATGGAAGATGGAATTTTTCCACATGCGCGAACACTCGATGATCCAAAAGAGATTGAGGAAGAACGTCGCTTGGCTTATGTCGGTTTAACTCGCGCAGAGAAACGTCTCTACATTTCACGTGCTGAATATCGTTTAACTTTCGGAACACCGAAGTACAACCCAGGTTCTCGCTTCCTCGATGAAATCCCATCCGAACTCATCGAATGGAAGAATGAAGGTCGCAGCACATTTACGACATCGTCTGCAGTTCGTAAATCTCGACTCCCATCTGGTCCACCGCCTCGCGCCACAGGTAAGAAATCAACTGCCATGGTTCTCGAAGTCGGGCAGCGTGTGTCACATGACACATTCGGATTAGGAACCGTTGTAGCCCTTGCGGGCGAAGGCGATAAGTCTGAGGCAACCATCAACTTTGGCCAGTACGGCGATAAGCGCCTGCTACTGCGCTATGCCCCTGTAACAGCACTCTAAATAAGCACTTAGGATTGGGCTCTATTCGCCCCTCACTCTTAAGGAGCCTACGTGGATCTCTACGAATACCAAGCCCGCGATCTTTTTGAAAAGCACACTGTCCCGGTTCTTCAGGGCGCTGTTGCAACAACTCCCGAGCAGGCGCGTGATGCTGCTGCGAAGATGGGTAGCAAGGTCGTCGTTAAGGCGCAGGTAAAAGTCGGTGGCCGCGGAAAGGCAGGCGGAGTAAAGCTTGCAGTAGATCCAGCAGATACATTTGAAAAGGCAAGCGCCATTCTTGGAATGGATATTAAGGGCCACACAGTTCACAAAGTGATGATTGCTCAAGCAGCACCTATCGTTGATGAGTATTACGTTTCCATTCTTCTCGATCGTTCAAACCGCACATTCCTCGTTATGGCATCAGTTGCTGGTGGAATGGATATCGAAGAAGTTGCACACACTGCACCAGAAAAGCTTGCAAAGGTTCCAGTAAATGCAGTTGATGGAATCTCGCTTGCAAAGGCGAAAGAGATTGTCGCTCAGGCGCAGTTCCCGGCAGATGTTGCAGATCAAGTTGCCGATGTATTGGTAAAGCTCTGGGAGACTTTCCAATCTGAAGATGCAACTCTTGTTGAAGTGAACCCACTCGTAAAGACTGAAGATGGCCGCGTCGTTGCACTCGATGGCAAGGTCACTCTCGATGACAATGCAGATTTCCGTCAGCCGGATCACGAAGCTCTCGTCGACCATGCAACAGCAAATGCACTCGAAGCTGCTGCAAAGGAGAAGGGCCTTAACTACGTCAAGCTCGATCACGGTCAGGTCGGAATCATCGGCAACGGTGCAGGCCTTGTGATGTCGACTCTCGATGTTGTTGCATACGCTGGCGAAAAGTTCGGTGGCATGCGCCCAGCGAACTTCCTCGATATTGGTGGCGGTGCTTCAGCACAAGTGATGGCTGATGGGCTCTCCATCATTCTTGGCGATCCCGATGTAAAGAGCGTATTTGTTAACGTATTCGGTGGAATCACAGCGTGTGATGCTGTTGCAAATGGCATTGTGCAGGCTCTTGAACTACTTGGACCAAAGGCAACTAAGCCAATTGTGGTTCGCCTTGATGGAAATAACGTCCTCGAAGGACGCGCAATTCTTAACGCTGCAAACCACCCATTGGTTGAGCAAGCTGAAACTATGGATGGAGCAGCATCACGCGCTGCAGAATTGGCGGCGAAGTA
>WLKV01000126.1 GCA_009701085.1 Actinomycetota bacterium
GTCATTGGTGATGTCAGCAAACAGAGCGTGGATTTCAAGAACGATATGCGCAGATCAGGACTCACGCACTTAGTTGCTGTCAGCGGCGCCAACTTTGCGATCGTTTCAACTTTTGTCTTGTGGGGAATGCAATTCTTCTTCCGTCGCATCAACTATCGATTGATAGCTACGGCTATCTCGCTCACTGCATTCATTGCACTCGTGCGTCCATCGCCATCTGTATTACGCGCCGCAGCAATGGCGGCGGTCTTGCTCTTCGCACATGGAACTCGGCAAGGACGAGATTCGCTGCCGGCGCTCGGCTTTGCAATTGGTGCTGTTGTGATTGCCGATCCCTTTCAAGCGCGCGACCCGGGTTTTGCACTCTCCGTGCTTGCAACAGCAGGGCTCTTATTACTTGCACCAAAGATTAAGCCGAAGGTTTTGGCGCCACCTATTGCTGCGATGGTCTTCTGCGCACCCGTGATTGTTGCGATATCCGGATACATCAGCCCCATGAGCGTCCTAGCTAACCTACTTGCAGCACCTGCAGTCACGCCCATCACCATTGTGGGATTTATAGCGGCGCTGATTTCACCGATAGCCCCACCGATTTCGTGGGCGTTGATATTTCTTATCAAACCATTTGCAACATGGATTGCATGGGTTGCTCGATGGTCTGCGCAATATCCAGTCTTTACCTTAAAGACAGGGCTCTACGGATTTATTGCAGCAGCTGCAATCGTTGCACTGATCTATTTTGGGCGGGCTAAGTTTGCGGTTGCTCTACTCATACTCATCATCTCCATCTCGTGGTTACAGCGATTTCCTGCAGGAGATTGGCAGGTTGCTAATTGCGATATCGGACAAGGGGATGCGATGGTTATCAACCTCCAACACCATCGTGCAATTGTGATTGATGTGGGGCCCGACCCACAGCTAATGGATAGATGCTTACATCAGTTAGGGATCACAGAGATTCCATTGCTCATACTTACTCATATCCATGCCGATCATGTTGGGGGATTGCAAGGTGTGAAGAAACACCGCAGAGTCGGAACAACGTGGTTTGGAAATATCAACGCAGGAACCCATGCGCGCATCGACGATATTGATATCGATGTGAAGTGGCCGCGAGCCACGGATTTCGATGGCAACCCCAACAACTCGAGTATCGCTGCAACATTCACTTCTCCGAATTTCACTCTCTTCGCGGCCGGCGATATCGAACCCCCGGTGCAAGCGCAGCTCATCTCACAGATAGGTCACGTAGACATCTATAAAGTCGCACATCATGGTTCTCGCTATCAAGATTTTGATTTGATGCGCGAACTCTCGCCCTCGGTTGCAGTCATTAGCGTCGGAACCGGCAATAGCTATGGACATCCCGCACCCAGCACTATCTCGGCTCTGACGCAGTTACACGCTAAGGTATTGCGTACAGATGTCGATGGCGCTGTTGCTATCCGGGCTAAGCGTCACCGATTATCTATCCAACGAAGCAAGCGCTGGGCTCGTTTATTCTTCTGGAGTTGAATTAAAGAGAGGAGCAAGTCGTGAATGATTTCTACCTGCTCCTCGGCTCCGAAGGTGCACTCGCAGATCGCGCTCTGGCTAAGTTGCAGGCGCAACTCAGGGAAGAGAAAGCTGAATTCACCACCATCGATGCATCCGATGCGCTGGTGGGAGATATCGCCGATGCCCTTGCACCGTCTCTCTTCTCTGAACGTCGCGCTCTCATCATCAAAGATTTGCAAGACCTACCCGAAGATTCCAAGGCAGAAGTAACTCGCTACCTCGATCAACCAGATCCCACTATGACAGTCATCTTCGTTCATAAAGGGGGCGTCAAAGGTAAGGCGCTACTCGATGCCATCAAGAAGATTAAGCCCGAGATAATTCCTTGCGATGCCATTAAGAAAGAATCAGAGAAAGAAGATTTCGTTAAAGGCTTATTCCAAGATGCAGGACGTAAAGCAACGCCAGGTGCTATCAAAGCAATGGTCGGTGCACTCGGCACTGATTTACGCGAACTTCAATCTGCAGTTTCACAGATTGCACTCGATGCACCCGCTGGTGCTATCGATGAAGCGATGGTCGATAAATTCCATCAAGGTCGTATCGAAACAACCGGATTCGATGTCGCTGATGCAACAATCGATGGAAATTTGCCTGTTGCACTGATTACTTTGCGCAGCGCACTTGAAACTGGAACCGATCCCGTCATGGTCACCTCTGCAATTGCTTCTTCACTTCGTTCACTTGCAAAAGTTTCAGGAACAAATCGCGGAACAAAATCATTTGAACTAGCAGGCCAACTCGGAATGGCTCCGTGGCAGATTGATAAAGCGCGTCGCCAGCTTCAATCCTGGACTCCACGTGGAATCGCAACAGCCGTCGAGGCGATCGCCAAGGCCGATGCCGATGTGAAGGGGGCCTCTTCTGACCCCATCTTCGCGCTGGAAAAAGCCCTCCAAACCATCACCGCAGCCCACGGCCAGCGTTAATTTCCCGCTCAATCTCGATTTTGGGGTGACCCCCCTGCGCTGATAACCTACGCGTCTGCACAAATCACAAGGTTTGGCTAAAACACACAGACGGAGCAATACACGTGGCAAATATCAAGTCGCAGATCAAGCGTATTAAGACAAACGAGAAGGCATACCTTCGCAACAAGTCTGTCTCATCATCAATCAAGACTGCTGTTCGCAAGTTCCGCGAAGCTGTCGTAAAGGGTGACGCTGCTGCAACCACTGCAGAACTCCGCGCAGCTTCAAAGGCTCTCGATGTTGCAGTTTCAAAGGGCGTAATTCACAAGAACGCTGCTGCAAATAAGAAGTCTTCAATGGCTAAGGCTGCTGCTAAAGCCGGCGTTCGTTAATTCATCGCCAACCTTTTAAAGATAATTCAAAGGTAACGGTCTCTTAAGTGCCTGCAATATCCATTGCTAAGGCGCCACAGCCCGCATCTACAAATCCGGCGCAGATCCGTAATTTCTGCATCATCGCCCATATCGATCACGGTAAATCAACGCTTGCCGATCGCATGCTTCAGATTACTGAAGTTGTAGAAGCTCGCAATATGCGCGCCCAATATCTCGATCGTATGGATATTGAACGCGAACGCGGAATCACTATTA
>WLKV01000127.1 GCA_009701085.1 Actinomycetota bacterium
CGAACAAATGAATCACGTGCGCCTGCGTTGACGATTCCGATCGTAATTATTTTCTCGTCGACGCCCAGAATCTGTGCACTCGCTGAAAGCAGTGACCACGTTAGGCGGCGGCGCTTCTTCACATTCTCAATAACATCCGGCCACAGCCTCCTTAAACCAGCAACATCAATTGAATCAATCTTTGGTCTCGCTGGCTCAGAAGCTTGCTTCGTCGAACTGCTTGCTTCGCGCACAACTTCGACTCCAGCAACTTCCTTCGCCGCTTTCGCAGGAGCTTCACGTTTCGCCTCGGCGGTTACTGGACTCACATAATCCGCTGGATCCGGTTGCTTTGAAGCATCCGAAGAATTCTGATTAAGGAGACTATGTGAGCGAAGCGAGTTAGTCGACGTATCAGGAATTCGAGGCAGCGTTGCTATCGACTCTACGCGTTCGAGGCGTTCGATGCGGGCGAGCATGCCGGATTCTGAGGAGTCGCCGATTGGAAGAAGGATGCGGCCGCAGATGAGTTCGAGAATCAGACGTGGTGCCGTTGCTCCGCGCATTTGGGTGAGGCCTTCGGCTGCAATATCTGCTGCACGTGAAAGTGAAGCTTGTCCGATGTTCTGTGCCTGAACGCGCATACGTTCGAGTTGATCATCAGGTAGTTCGCGCAAGATGCTGTTGGCATTGGTTGCCTCGAGTGCATCAACAATCATGAGATCGCGAAGTCGTTCAAGGAGATCTTGTGTGAAGCGACGTGGGTCGTGACCGGATTCAATGACGCGATCAACAGTCTTAAATAACGTTGCACCATCGCGAGCAGAGATTGCATCCATCGCATCATCAAGAAGTGCGCCATCAGTGAAACCAAGGAGTTGAATAGCGATTTCGTAGCTGACGCCATCTTTTCCTGCACCTGCAAGAAGCTGACCAAGAACAGAGAGCGCATCGCGCACGGATCCGCCAGATGCACGAACCACTAGTGGAATAACTCCCTTAGCGACTTTAACGCCTTCGGATTCGCAGACCTTTTCGAGGTGCGTTGCAAGGGTGCCTGGTGGAACTAAACGGAATGGGTAGTGATGTGTACGAGAACGAATAGTTGAAATCAACTTTTCAGGTTCAGTTGTAGCAAAGATAAAGATGACGTGCGCAGGTGGTTCTTCAACAACTTTAAGTAGCGCATTTGCAGCGCCCGGGCCAAGCTGGTGGGCCTCATCGATAATGTAAATCTTGTACTTGCTCTGAACTGGTGCGAAGAATGCTTTATCGCGAAGGTCGCGCGCATCATCTACAAGTCCGTGTGTAGCTGCATCGAGTTCAATGACATCGATAGAACCTGGACCATTTGCAACGAGATCTTTACATGATTGGCACTTACCACATGGAGTAGGAGTTGGGCCTTTTTCGCAGTTAAGTGAGCGCGCCATGATGCGAGCGCTTGATGTCTTGCCACAACCGCGTGGGCCGCTAAAGAGATATGCGTGATGTGTTTTGCCTGATTCAAGCGCGTTAGATAAAGGAACAGTGACATGTTCTTGCCCGATGACATCTGCAAATACAGAGGGGCGATACTTTCGATATAACGCTAACGACATCTTTATCTACTCTCGTTAAGGCCGCGATTCAATTCACTTCTAATTGACCGAGACTTACTTATTCACTTCTTTTCTAGGGACCTCCGGTGCACCCGCCAGAGCGTACCTACCCTTGCTGTATTCCTACCCTGGGGGAGTTCAGCACGGTGACGTCGCACCGGAGATCTGCTCCAATCCTACGTGTCAGGGCAGACTTCGAGCACCGCTACCCTTGGGGCGTTGAGGCTCGCGCCTTAGCGCTGGAGGATTCGCATAGCGGCCGAGTGCGCACGCTTGGAAAGCGTGTATAGGGAAACCTATCGAGGGTTCAAATCCCTCATCCTCCGCTCCTATTCCGACGCCAGCTACGGACTCTTGCTTTTTCGTAATCCACATTAGCCCTGTAGCCATAAATCATTATGTACTCCTTCAAATTCAAGTGATCTTGAGAATATGGAAGTCCAATAGCGGCTGAAAGCTGACACGCGAGTTTCTGTGCACCTCGCAAAGTCGTAGAGGCGGCCGCTCTAGTGGGAACAATCTGCTTTCTTTTTTCATCATATTTGTAGATTCTCACGACGTATCGAAGTCTTGAGTCATCAAATGGGTCAACTTCTCTCGTTTTCACTAAAGCATCTAGAAAATGAATATTAATATCCGACTCGATATAGCGTCCAAGAAATGAATGACGCATCTGAAAAGGAAGGGTTCTTAGGTAGAAATAAATTTCAGAAAAATATTTATTATCAATTGGAGACCGAAATGAATAGCTACTGCGAAATCTTCCTGGAATCATGGTAGGAATTTATGCGTTTGACACATTATCCAAAGGTTAAATTCACATCCAGCCAGAAATTTAATGCATATCTGTAGTCATAAAAAGCGATGAGGTTACTCCCTGTAATCAATAGACAGGTAAGTTCTTGAATGCCTAGCGGCGGATACTAAATCTCGACGCCGATGTACTTAGTCTGCAAGAACTCGTGAACTCCATCGAAGCCACCTTCGCGGCCAAGACCTGATTGCTTGACGCCACCGAATGGCGCTGCAGGATCTGAGAGAAGTCCGCGGTTGATTCCAACCATGCCAGCTTCAATTCCTTCAGCGAAACGAATTGCGCGCTTCAAATCTTCTGAATACACATAACTAATAAGTCCGTATTCAGTGTCATTAGCCATCTTGAGCGCTTCTTCATCAGTATCGAAGAGAACCACAGGAGCAACTGGTCCGAAGACTTCGTTGGCAAGGATTTCATCATCCTTCGAAACTTCAAGAACTGTTGCAGGATAGAAAGCGCCTGCGCCATCAGGAGTTGTTCCACCGAGGTGAACCTTTGCGCCTCCTGCCTTCGATGCATCAACGAGCTCTGCAATCTTGTTACGTTCCTTCATCGAAACGCTCGCACCGAGCTGAGTTCCAGATTCGCGACCAACGCCCATTTTCAGTGCCGCCATCGCCTTCGAGAATTCTGCGATGAACTTATCGCCGATAGAACGTGCAACATAAATACGGTTTGCAG